>NZ_JBYSWF010000124.1:0-9950 GCF_058780865.1 Pseudomonas sp. GP01-A4 | reverse complement strand
CAGGCGGGGCAGAGCGCTTTGGTTACTTTGCCGCTTTTGCAAAGTGACTCGCTGTAAGAGCGAAACCATAAGCCGCCATTACCTAAATAACGGATATGCCCCCAAAATTCCGCCGATATTCGATCTCGAAAACCACGGCCCCCCTGGGACATCCCACCCGACAAGCGATCTCACTGCCACCCGCTGGTGCATGCTCTTGATTGCATGCAGCTTTTTGTAGCGAGGAAGCTCGCTCCCGTTGACCCGCATGGCAGGCCAAACAGCCTAATCAATAGCAAGCTAGCTAATTGGCGCATTAATTGCCTTGAAATATGGCAATTAGACATCACTCCCGGAGTCCGCCATGAGCAGCCTGTCGAGCAGCACGATGCAGTTATCTTCCGCCGAGAAAAGCTGGCTGCCCTGGTGGGGCAAGACCGGCAAGTTCGCCATGGGCTGGTCCTGCCGCCTCAACCGCGCGGTGTACCCGGTGATGGAGCAAACCTTCGAGGCCATTGCCGAAACCCGGGTCAAACTCCTGCAAACCTGGACCCGCGAACAGTGGGAACACCTCAACGAACTGGCCACGACACTGGCCCGCGATTCCGTGCTCACCGACAACAGCCTGCTGCTGGAAAAACTGCACCAGGCCGGGGATTTCTCCGAGCTGTTTATCGTCGACCCAAAGGGCGAACTACTGGCGAGTACCTGGAGCCAGGCCAGTCACCGCGCGCTCAATCAACAAGCCCTGGCCGCCGGGCTCAAGGCGCCATTCCTCCACGGTCCCTACAGCGACCCGCTGACCTTGCAGATCGGCCCTTCGTCTTCGCGCTTCCATGACGAAGTGACCCTGATGTTCTACCAACCATTGACCCGCGAGGGCAGGGTGGTCGGCTGCCTCTGCGGTCGGGTGCCCAACGACATACTCGGGGATTTGATCCAGCGCGAGGCCGGGCATATCTTCCCCGAGTCCGGCGATAACTACCTGTTCATGGTGCAATCGCGCTTCGACCCGGCGCTGCAGCCGGGCATTGCGCTGTCCCGCTCACGCTTCGAGGACGGCACCTTCACCCACGGTGAAAATCTCAAGAGCGGCGTGCACACACCCTGGAAAACCGTACAGATCCAGCGCCACACCGAGCTGGAATTGCGGTTTATCGACCCCGCCACCCAACAACTGCACCCCGGCGTGCGGGAAACCATCCGCAAGGGCTCGAACCTGTTTGTCACCTATCCCGGCTATTCCGACTACCGTCACATCCCGGTGGTGGGCAAGGGCGTGACCTTCGAACTGCCGGGCTCGCCGGATCGCTGGGGCATGATGTGCGAGGCCGACCTGGAAGAGGTCTACCGCCGGCGCTCCCTGAGCCACGGCTTGATGAAGCCCTATCTGGCGACCATGGCCGGCCTGTTTGCCTGCAACTTCCTGGTCCGTCACTACAGTGGTTTGCCCGCCGCCTGGACCGATGCGTGCGAGGTGCTGAGCATGGTCGTCGCGGCCTTGCTGTTCAGCCGCCTGGGCCCCAGGCGCCTGGCCGCACGCCTGAATGAAATGACCGAGGTCATCCGCACCATTGCCGAAGGCGAGGGCAACCTGCGCCAACGCCTGGACAGCGGGCGCATGGTCAACGACGAAACCGGCGACATGAGCCGCTGGATCAACAGCTTCATCGACCGCCTGGATTCGGTGGTCGGCCAGGTGGTCAAGGCCAGCCACAGCGTTGGCAACACCAACCAATTGATGCTCGGCCGCAGCGAGGCGGCCGGGTTGATGTCCCATGAAGTGGCCGACGCCACCCACCGCATGATGATCATCGTTGAAGAGCAACTGGGAGAAATCCAGCAAGCCTCGGTGAGCGCCGAGCAAATGAAGCAGGCCATGGACGAGGTGGTCAGCCGGGCCCGCGAGCAATTCCTCGCGGTACAGGTCGGCACCCAGTCGATTCGCGATGTGGTGCAGCGCTCCTCGGAAAGCGTGCAACTGCTGGACAGCCGCATGGCACAGATCAGCAACATCACCGGGTTGATCAGCGACATCACCAACCAGACCAACCTGCTGGCCCTGAATGCGGCCATCGAAGCGGCGCGGGCAGGCGAGCATGGCCGCGGTTTTGCGGTGGTGGCCGACGAAGTCCGCACCCTGGCGTCACGTACTTCCAAGGCAGCGGAAGACATTCGCCAGATGGTCGAGGGCCTGCAAGGCGAAACCCGCAAGGCCGTAGGCTTCATGGATAACGGCGTGACCAACGTCGACAGCAGCCTGCGCCTGGCCGAGGACGCCTCCTCGGAGAACGTGCACCTGCACCAGGCGGTGGAGAGCATGTTCAGCATCATCCAGCAGCTCAACGCCCGCAGCCTCGACTATGGCAAGACCATCAAGCAGGTCAGCCACTCTTCGGAGCAAATGCGCCTGACCGTAGGGGTGTTGCAGACCAGCGCGGAAACCGTGCGGGTCAATGCCAACAAGTTGCAGAAGCTGGTGGGGTTGTTCGAAGTCAGTGAGGCTGCGGCCTGACCAGGCTGCGCTTATCCAGCAGCAGGCGCTCCAGCTCCTTCATCGGCAAAGGCCGGCTGAACAGATATCCCTGGATCTGATCGCAGCCGGCTTCCCGCAGAAACTCCAGCTGCGCCTGGGTTTCCACGCCTTCGGCCACCACTCGCAGCTTCAGGCTGTGGGCCAGTTCGATGATGGTGCGGGTGATAGCCGCGTCCTGCGGGTTGCTGGTGACTTCGCGGATAAACGCAATATCGATTTTCAGCGTATCAATCGGGAACCGCCGCAGGTAGGCCAGGCTGGAATAGCCGGTGCCGAAGTCGTCGATGGAGATCTTCACCCCCATCGCCCGCAGGCGCTGCAAGCTGGCGATGGTGTGCTGGGTGTTCTCCATCAGCGAGCCTTCGGTCAATTCAACTTCCAGCCAATGCGCTTCCACGCCGGCCTGGGCGAGGGACTGGGCGATATCGGCAATCAGGTCGCCCTCGATCAACTGATGCCCCGAAACGTTGACCGATACCTCCACCGCGCCCACCGTGCCGGATTGCCACGCTGCGATCTGGCGGCACACGTTGTCGATCACCCAACGCCCGAGCGTGACGATCAAGCCCTGGCTTTCCAGGATCGGTATGAAGACCGCTGGAGACACCGCACCGTAACCGGGCCGGTCCCAGCGCAGCAGGGCCTCGAGGGCGCACACCTGACCGTTGGCCAGTTCGACCTTGGGTTGGTAATGCAGCACGAATTCTTCGCGCTCGACCGCCAGGCGCAGGGCTTTTTCCAGGTCCAGGCGCGCCAGGTCATGCACATTCAACCGCGAGGACTCATTTTGGTGGTGTTGAAGTTGCTGCTCCAACAACTGGCTATGGTTTTTCAACCGATCGCCGTGGGCCTTGAGCCGCAGCAGGTTGCGTACCCGTAGCCACAACTCGACCCGCTCCACCGGCTTGCTGATGAATTCTTCAGCACCGGTTTCCAGGCCACTGAGCCGCGCGCTGGACTCACTCAATGCCGAAAGCATGATGATCGGAATGTTCGCCGTGGCCTGGTTGCCCTTGAGCTGGTTGGCCACTTCATAGCCGTCCATGCCCGGCATCATGATGTCCAGCAGGATCAAGTCCGGCGGCCGCTGCGCCACCAACTGCAAGGCTTCTTCACCACTGGCGGCGCTCACGGTCTGGTAACCCTCGTGGCGCAGCAGGGTTTCGAGCAGCTTGCGCACCTGGATTTCATCATCAACGATCAACAGCGTTGCGGGTTGGCTGGCCATGGAGAGGACTCAAGTCGAGGGAGTAATGTTCTTTTGCAGCAGCGTGTCGATCACCTGGTACAGCTCTTTGTAGCGCAGGGGCTTGATGATGTAGGCATCGCAGCCGGCCCGCAGGGTCTTGTCACGGTCTTCCTTCATGGCCATGGCCGTCAGGGCGATCACCGGGATGTGCGCGGTATGAGGGTCCTGCTTGAGCAGTGACGTGGCTGCCAGGCCGTCCATGCCCGGCAACTGGATGTCCATCAGGATCAATGCCGGTTGTTTTTCCCGGGCCAGGGTCAGCCCGGTCTCGGCATCGGCGGCCCACAACACGCTGTGGCCGGCGTTCACCAGCAACAGGCGGGCGAGGCGCATATTGGCCTCGTTGTCTTCGACGATCAGGATTTCGGCCATGGGGCCTCCGCATCTGCGGCACGGTGCAGCGGCAGCCACACCACAAATCGCGCGCCTTCGCCTTCGCGGCTGGCCACGGCGACACTGCCGCCGTGCAGGTCGGTGAGTTGCTTGACCATCGCCAGGCCCAGGCCCGTGCCTTCGAATTTGCGCGCCAGGCTGCTGTCGATCTGGCTGAAGGCCTTGAACAGCTTGCTCATGTCGTCCCGGGCGATCCCAATGCCGGTGTCGCTCACGCTCAATTCCAGGAACTGTTGATGTTCGCTGGGCTGCAGGGCAAAGCCGTGGGTGGGCCAGTCCCCGGGAATCTGCCCCACTTGCCTACGATTCACCTCGCGCACCGAGAGCGTCACCGAGCCGCCGTGCTCGCTGAACTTCACCGCATTGGCCAGCAGGTTGTAGATGATCTGCTTGGTCTTGCGCAGGTCCAGTTCCAGTGCGCCGAAGTCGTCCGGGCTTTCGAGTTTCAACTGGATGCGCTGCAATGCGGCCTTTTCCCGCACGATCAGCAGGCTGTTGGCCAACAGGCCGGCCAACTCCACGGCTTCCAGTTCCAGGTCCATCATGCCGGCCTCGACCTTGGACAGGTCGAGGATGTCGTTGATCAGCGACAGCAAGTGCTGGCCGCTGGTGAAGATATCGCCGATGTACTCGCGCTGGATATCGCTCATGTCGCCCACCAGGCCGTCCTTGAGCGCCTCGGAAAAACCGATCACCGCATTCAGCGGCGTGCGCAGCTCGTGGGACATGGTGGCAAGGAACTCGGACTTCATGTGGCTGGCGTGTTCCAGCTCCAGGTTCTTCTCTTCCAGGGCGCGCTCAAAGCCTTTGCGTTGCGCCTCTTCCTGCTTGCGCGCGGTGTTGTCGGTGCCGATCAGCAGGTAGCCGATGATCGCGTCGTTGCGGTTGCGCAGGGCGGTCACCGACACCATGGCCGACAGGCGACTGTTGTCCTTGCGGATATAGGTCAGTTCGTAAATGTCTTCGATGCCCCGGGAGGCCTTGAACACCAGGGCCTCAAAGCCCGGCGTGATCGGTGTGTCCAGTTCCAGGCTGAGGGCGGCGGCGCGGGTGATCAGCTCGGCGGGGTCGGAAATGTCGGCCGGTGTGACGCGGTTCAGCACATCGGCGGCGGCGTAGCCAAGCATGCGTTCGGCACCGACGTTGAAAATCTGGATTACGCCTTTTTCGTCGGTGGCGATGCTGGAGAAGTAGGCGCTGTTGAAGATCGCATCTTGCAAGGCGCCGGCCTTGAGCAGGGTTTTCTGGCGTTTGAATTCGACGATTTTTTCAGCCCGGGATTGCGGCTCCGCCGGGCTGTCGACTGAAGAGTTGTCCATGGTGCAGTGTTCCGTGAACTTCAGGCCCGACGCTGCCAAAGGCGGCGCCGCAGAGCATGCTCACAGAAGATCGCGCAGGCGCGATGAGGAGGAGATGAGGTCTTTGGACGATAGCAGATAAACCGCAACCGACAGGGATCGTAGTGGCCAAACGCGGTGTTATTTTTAGAAAAACACTCAATCGGATAGGTGAAGGTGGAAAAACGGCGGTTTTATCTGCAATTAGTCACTCCAGGTCGCTGGGTGAACATTTATTCATCAGGTGAAACGTTTAATCAAACGATAAACGGCTGACGCAAGCGCTTGCGTAAGCAAATGTATCTGATTAGAGTCGGCAGCAATCAGGTCTGCCGATGACTGCCATCGGCAAACGCCCGAACACAACAATAATAAAACCAGGAGCTCAGTCATGAGCCTTGAACCCTTGCTTGAAATGCAGGGCATCAGCAAGACCTTCAACGGTCTGCGGGTGCTCAAGAACGTCAGCCTGAAGGTCTACCCCGGTGAAATCCACGCCTTGATGGGTGAGAACGGCGCCGGCAAATCGACCTTGATGAAGATCCTCTCCGGTGCCTACCAGGCCGATGATGGCGGCACCATCCGCATTGATGGCCAGCCCGTCGCCAGCTACAACCCAGCCTCCGCCAAAGCCCTCGGCATTGCCGTGATCTACCAGGAGCTCAGCCTGTGCCCGAACCTGACGGTGGCCGAGAACATTTACCTGGGCCGTGAACTGCGCCGTGGCTGGACCATCGACCGCAAGGGCATGGAAGCCGGGGTGGCCGAGGTGCTGGCAAGGCTCGGCGCGGAGTTCCTGCCCACCACCCGCGTCGCCAGCCTGTCCATCGCCGAGCGCCAACTGGTAGAAATCGCCCGGGCGCTGCATGCCCACGCGAAAATCCTGGTGATGGACGAGCCCACCACGCCGTTGTCCTCCCGGGAGACCGACCGCCTGTTCGCGCTGATCAAACAGCTGCGCAGCCAGGGCTTGGCGATCATCTACATCAGCCACCGCATGGCGGAAATCTACGAGCTGTCGGACCGGGTCTCGGTACTGCGGGACGGCGAGTACGTCGGCGAACTGGCGCGGGACGTGCTGTCGGCCGAAGTGCTGGTGAAGATGATGGTGGGCCGCGACCTGTCAGGTTTCTACAAGAAGGAACATGCGGCCTACGACCCCGGCAAGGTGGTGATGCGCGTGCGCGACATGGCCGACGGCAAGCGCGTGCGCAACTGCAGCTTTGACCTGCACGCCGGTGAAGTGCTGGGCATCGCCGGCCTGGTGGGCGCCGGGCGTACCGAACTGGCACGGCTGATCTTTGCCGCCGACCCACGCACCTCCGGCACCCTGGAGGTGGTCGGCAAAACCGTGACCCAACTGCGCAACCCGGCGGATGCGATTCGTGCCGGTGTCGTCTACCTCACCGAGGACCGCAAGGCCCAGGGTCTGTTTCTCGACATGAGCGTGGCCGACAACATCAACGTCTGTGCGTGTGTGCCGGATGCCCATGCCGGTGGCGTGCTCGACCGTGGCCACGCCGCACAACGCTCACGCGATGCGATCAAGTCCCTGTCGATCCGCGTGGCGTCGGGCAAGGTCAACGTCGGCGCGTTGTCCGGTGGCAACCAGCAGAAGGTGCTGCTGGCACGGCTGCTGGAGGTCAAGCCGCATGTGCTGATCCTCGACGAGCCCACCCGTGGCGTGGACATCGGCTCCAAATCCGAGATCTACCGCATCATCAACCAGTTGGCCAAGGCCGGCGTGGGCATCGTGGTGATCTCCAGCGAACTGCCGGAAATCATCGGCACCTGCGACCGCGTGCTGATCATGCGCGAAGGGCAACTGGTGGCCGAAGTGGGCGGGGCATCGGGGCTGGATATTTCCCAGGAGGCGATCATCGACCTCGCCACCGGCAGCGAACAGGTGGCCGCCCATGGCTAATTCAACGACAAGCGGGAGCAACACCATGACTGTGGCAACGATCGGCAAGGCTGAGCGTATTCGCGAACTGATGCGCACGGTGGGCATGTTGCCGGTGCTGGTGCTGCTGCTGGTGGGTTTTGCCCTGGCCAGCGAAAACTTCATGACGGTGCAGAACCTGTCGATCATCACCCAGCAGGCGTCGGTCAACGTGGTGCTGGCGGCGGGGATGACCTTTGTGATCCTCACGGCGGGCATCGACTTGTCGGTGGGAGCGATTCTTGCGGCTTCGGCTGTGGTTGCGTTGCAAGCGTCGATGTCACCGCAGTTCGGCATGTTCGGGATTGCCGCCGGGGTTGGCTTCGGCCTGTTGCTGGGCCTGGTCAACGGCGGCCTGATCGCCTTCATGCGCCTGCCGCCGTTTATCGTCACCCTGGGTGCGCTGACCGCCATGCGCGGTTTGGCACGCCTGTTGGCCGACGACAAAACCGTGTTCAACCCTGATTTGCCGTTTGCCTTTATTGGCAACGATTCGGTGCTGGGCGTGCCCTGGCTGGTGATCATTGCCGTGGCCGTGATTGCGCTGTCGTGGTTCATCCTGCGGCGCACGGTGATGGGGGTGCAAATCTACTCCGTGGGCGGCAACCCGGAAGCGGCGCGGCTGTCGGGGATCAAGGTGTGGAAGGTCCTGCTGTTCGTCTATGCCATGTCCGGTGCGTTGGCCGGGTTGGGCGCGGTGATGAGCGCGTCACGCCTGTTCGCCGCCAATGGCCTGCAACTGGGACAATCCTATGAGCTGGATGCGATTGCCGCAGTGATCCTCGGCGGTACCAGTTTTACCGGCGGCGTCGGCACCATCGGCGGCACGCTGGTTGGTGCGCTGATCATCGCGGTATTGACCAACGGCCTGGTGCTGCTGGGCGTCTCGGATATCTGGCAGTACATCATCAAGGGCATCGTGATCATTGGCGCGGTGGCGCTGGATCGTTATCGCCAGTCCGGTGCACGGACCTGATTTCACTCAAACAACAATCACAAGAGAGTCATCATGAACTTCAAACGCATGTTTCCTGTTGTCGCCTCCCTGGGCGTTGCCGTGTTGATGTCCCAGGCGGTGCAAGCCCGTGAACTGAAAGCCATCGGCATCAGCATGGGGTCCCTGGGCAACCCGTATTTCGTGACCCTGGCCGACGGTGCCACGGCGCGGGCCAAGGAGCTGAACCCGGCGGTGAAAGTCACCTCGGTGTCGGCCGACTATGACCTGAGCAAGCAGTTCTCGCAGATCGACAACTTCATCTCGTCCAAGGTCGACCTGATCCTGCTCAACGCCGTCGACCCGTCGGCCATGGCCTCGGCGATCAAGAAAGCCCGCGACGCCGGGATCGTGGTGGTGGCCGTGGACGTCGACGCCAAGGGCGTGAATGCCACGGTGCAGACCGACAACGTCGAGGCCGGCAAGCTCGCCTGCCAGTTCATCGTCGACAAACTGTCGGGCAAGGGCAATGTGATCATTCAGAACGGCCCGCAGGTCACCGCCGTGACTGATCGCGTCAAAGGCTGTAAAGCCGCGCTGGGCAGTGCGCCGGATATCAAGGTGCTGTCTGATGACCAGGACGGCAAAGGCTCCCGTGAAGGCGGCCTGAACGTGA
The DNA here is from genome assembly GCF_058780865.1 of Pseudomonas sp. GP01-A4. Taxonomy (NCBI): domain Bacteria; kingdom Pseudomonadati; phylum Pseudomonadota; class Gammaproteobacteria; order Pseudomonadales; family Pseudomonadaceae; genus Pseudomonas; species Pseudomonas sp. GP01-A4. The sequence goes on along the minus strand of NZ_JBYSWF010000124.1, from coordinate 904 downwards.
TGCAGGGCTACCTGACACGCTTCCAGAAAATCGACGGCCTGTTCGCGATCAACGACCCGCAAGCCATCGGCAGTGATCTTGCCGCCAAGCAGCTGAAACGCAGCGGCATCATCATCACCTCCGTGGACGGCGCGCCGGATATCGAGAATGCCCTGAAGACCGACACCCTGATCCAGGCTTCCGCCAGCCAGGACCCATGGGCCATGGCCCAGACGGCCGTCAACGTCGGCAATGACATTCTCAATGACAAACAACCTGCCGAAGCGGTTACCCTGCTGGCGCCAAAACTGATCACCCGCGACAACGTCGGTTCCTACAGCGGTTGGTCCAGCAAACATTAAAAGCACCCAGGAGTGAGCACCGTGGCAACCATGGAGGATGTGGCAAGAATTGCAGGGGTGTCGACGTCGACGGTTTCCCACGTCTTGAACGGCACCCGCAAGGTCAGCCCGGACACGGTGCAAGCGGTGCAGGACGCGATCCGGCAGGTGGGCTACATCCCCAACACGCTGGCGCGTTCCCTGGCGCGGTCCACCACCAATACGATTGGCGTGGCGATCTCGGCACTGTCCAACCACTACTTCAGCGAAACGGTGCACGCGATTGAAACCGAGTGCGCCAAGCACGGCTACATGATGTTGTTTGTCGATACCCACGACGATCCCGAGCAGGAATTGCGCGTAGTCACGACGCTGCACCATCGGCGGGTGGACGGCATTCTGCTGGCGCCGTCTACCGGTTCGCTGGCCCTGGAATACCTGCAGGCCAATCAAGTGCCGGCGGTGCTAGTGGACCGGATGATGTGTGATCGTTTCGATCAGGTCGGGGTGGAAAATACCCTGTCTACCCAGGTTTTGGTGGCGCACTTGATCGAGCATGGCCACCAGCGGATCGGCTTTATTTC
>NZ_JBYSWF010000123.1:0-10415 GCF_058780865.1 Pseudomonas sp. GP01-A4 | reverse complement strand
ACCCTAACCCCGCGCAGCAAACACCCCCCGAGCAATCGACCGAGCCACACAATCAGCCGCCGCCGACCCAATCCGCCCAATCTCCACCTGCCGCCGAGGCCCATCCGCCACCTCCACTGCCCCCGAAGCCAACGCAAAAACCGTATCCCCATCAAACGGCAAATGCGCTGGCCGCACCGCCCGGGCAATCCCGTCCTGCGCCATGATCGCCACCCGCTTGCACTCCGCCACCGTCAACCGCGCCGTACTCGCCACCACCACCAGCGTGGTATTGGCCCCCGCTTGCAGACGCCCCATGGAATCCAGCCGCGACAACTCCGGCATCGGATCACTGCAATCCATCTCCGTCACCGGCCGCGCCCCGCCAAACTCCCCCGCCACCTCCCAGGGCCACGCCCAGAACGTCTCGCCATCCGGCATGTAGACCGAACCAATCGGGTTAGCCACCACCAACGCGGCAACCACCAACCCATCGCCCAAATCCAGGGACGCCGTCCCCAGCCCGCCTTTCAACACCCCCGCCATGGCCCCACGCCCGGCCCCGACAGATCCCAGCTCAAACTCCGGACCAGCATTGGCCAGCGCCTCGAACCCCAGTCGCCGGTAAGGCGGCTCCAGACCCCAATCCTTGTCCCCGCCATTGGCCAAATCATGCAACACCGCCGCCGGCACGATAGGAATCGCCGGCGCACCCGGCTTCAAATGCAACCCCACCTGGTCCTGAGACAACTTCGCCGCCACCGCATCCGCCGCCGCCAGGCCGAACACCGAGCCACCGGCAAACACCAGCGCGTGCAGCTGGCCCACCATGTTCTCCGGCTCCAGCGCCGCGGTTTCGCGACCACCTGGGCCTCCACCGCGAATGTCGATACTGGCAGTCCAGAAACCATCCGGGCGGATCACCGTGACACCGGTGTCGGCGTACAGGTCTGTGGCGTGGCCAACCTCCAGGCCGGGAATATCAGTGAGGGCGTTGCGCGGGCCAGGTCTAGGCATACAGAAAAGCTTCCTTGGGTTTAGGTATGGCGTGGGGAGAGCAAGGGGTGTGCCAAGGAGGCGCTCCCCCGGCCCAGCGTACGCTAGCAGCTTCGCGAAAAAATCCCCTGCACAAAAACCAACACCCTGCCCTCCCGCCTGTTAGAAAAACACCACCCGCCCCGTAAACCCTCCAACAACTCCTTGTTATCCAAGACTTTTCAGCGATGGCACAGCCTTTGCTCTCCTGCCTCCACCAGAGCTTGAACTTAACAAGCCGTCCTCGAACAAGGCCCGTTGCCTAACCACACTGGAGTGTTGCACATCATGAATCCATCACGCGCCGCAGGCCGCCGCCAACCCGGCAAGGCTTTCGCCCATACCCTGTTGTTCCTCGCCGTGTGCGAGGCCGTCAGCTACAGCAGCCTGACCCTCGCCGCCGACGCCCCGGCCAGCGATAACCCCCTGGACACCGTCGTGGTCATCGGCAACCGTGGCCAGGCCCGCACCCTGGCCGACAGCCCGGCGCCGGTGGACGTGATTTCTTCCAAGCAGTTGCTCGCCACCGGCCAGGGCGACCTGACCCGTGCCTTGAGCAAGGTGCTGCCGTCCCTCAACCAGCCGGCCTCGTCGGGCTTCGGTTCGACCTCGATCGTGCGCCCCATCAGCCTGCGCGGCTTGAACGGCGACCAGGTGCTGGTGCTGGTCAACGGCAAGCGCCGCCACAACAGCGCGCTGCTGAACAACGCCACCTCCCTCAACTCCGGCTCGCAACCGGTGGACCTGGACATGATCCCCACCGCCCTGGTGGATCACATCGAAGTCCTGCGTGACGGCGCCTCGGCGCAATACGGGTCGGACGCCATCGGCGGCGTGATCAACATCGTGCTCAAGCAAACCGACCACGGCGGCAGCTTGTCCACCACCTACGGCCAGAACTATGAAAACGGCGACGGCGAAACCGTGCGTCAAACCGGCAATGTCGGCCTGGCCCTGCCCAACGACGGTTTCATCAACCTCGCCCTGGACGTGAAGAAACAGGACGTCTCGGACCGTTCCGATGCGGCGCCGTACACCGACAGTGCCGGCAACACCAGCCAACGCCACACCTACTACGGCACCGGCTTGCCCGAGGCGAAGAACTTCAGCCTCGGCTACAACGCCGAGCTGCCGGTCGCCGACGCGCTGACCCTGTACTCGTTCTCGACCTACACCCACCGCAACTCGGAAAAGCCCCTGGCATTCCACCAGCCGCCGTCGTTCAACGGTATCCAGACCCCGTACCCGGAAGGTATCGAAGACAACCTGCGCTTCATCGAAGACGACTTCCAGGTGGCGTTTGGCGGCAAGGGCCAGGCCGCCGGCTGGGACTATGACCTGTCGAGCACCTACGGCCAGGACCATGCCCGGGCCACCCTCACCGACACCTACAACCTGAGCTACGGCCCGAACTCACCGACCTCGGTCGACACCGGCGTAAAAACCTTCAGCCAGTGGACCAACAACCTCGACCTGACCCGCGCCTTCGACCTCGGCCTGTACAAGCCGACGCAGATTTCCTGGGGCCTGGAACAGCGCTACGAAGACTACAAGATCGGCAAGGGTGACCTCGCCTCCTACGCCAGCGGGCCGTTCGACACCGGTGCCAACGGCGCGATCATTCCACCCGGGACCATTTCCGGTGCCGGTACCACCCCGGCCGACGCCGCCGAAAAAAGCCGCATCAGCCTCGCGGGCTACGGCGAGATCGGCCAGGACCTCACCGACAAATGGCACGTGGACCTGGCCGGGCGCTACGAGCACTACAACGACGGCTCGGGCACCACCACCAACGGCAAGTTCTCCACCCGCTACCAGCTGACCCCGATCCTGGCCTTGCGCGGCACCGTCAGCACCGGGTTCCGCGCACCGTCCCTGGCCCAGCAGATCTACAGCTCCACCTCGCAAACCAGCGTCAACGGGCAACTGTTCGACTACCGCAACGTGGCGGTGAACTCCGATGTGGCCAAGGCCCTGGGCGCGACCACCCTCAAGCCTGAAAAGTCGACCAACTACAGCATCGGGCTGACCCTGCAACCCACTGACAACACCAACATCACCCTGGATGCCTACCAGATCGTGATCAAGGACCGCATCGCCCAGACCGGTTACCTGGGCGGCACGCCGCAAATCAGCGCGATCCTCGCCGCCGCCGGGCTCAACCCGAACCAGGCGGTGACCTACTTCACCAACGCCCTCGACACCACCACCCGCGGCGTCGACCTGGTGGGCGACTACCGCCAGGACATCGGTGCCTATGGCAGCCTGAAATACAGCGCCGGCTTCAACTGGAACACCACCCAGATCGACTCGATCCACGCCTCGACCGTGGCCGCCCAGGCCCTCGGCCCGGACGGTGGCTATGACCGCCAGCGCCAGGGCAACCTCAAGTACGGCTTGCCGCAATCCAAGCTGCTGCTGGGCACCACCTGGACCTACGACAAGGTTGAAACCAGCCTCAACCTGACCCGCTACGGCTCCTACACCGAGTACGGCACCGCCGAGATCTACGACCGCAACTTCGCGCCGACCTGGATCACCGACCTGAACATCGACTACCACCTTACCAAGGCCGTGACCCTGAATGCGGGGGCCAACAACCTGTTCAACAAGTACCCGAAACGCACCGACCTGGTAAGCAGTTCCGGCGGCTTCCCGTACGGTACCTTTTCGCCTTACGGCACCACCGGTGGCTATTGGTACACCGGCGTGACGTACGCCTTCTGACCCAGCCCGCGGGGCCGGTTCGCCGGCCCTGCGCCTGACCTTTTGCGGGAGCCTGTCCATGACCCGACGTACCGATCAACTCAAGCTGGGGGCCTTCCTGGCCAACAGCGGCCACCATGTATCGGCCTGGCGCCATCCCCTGGCCCAGGCGGATGCCAGCCTGGATTTCGAGCACTTCAAACACATCGCGCAAACCGCCGAACGCGGCAAATTCGACGCCTTGTTCGTCGCCGACGTGGTCGCCCTGTGGGGCCATCATCATGACGCCCTCAGCCGCACTGCCCGCGCCGAACACTTCGAACCCTTGACCCTGATGGCCGCTTTGGCAGCCGTCACCAGCAACATCGGCCTGATCGCCACCGCCACCACCAGCTACAACGAGCCGTACCATATCGCCCGCAAGTTCGCCTCCCTCGATCATCTGTCCAAAGGGCGCGCCGCCTGGAACCTGGTGACCTCGGTGGTCTCGGATGAGGCCTGGAACTTCGGCCGCGAAACCCATATCGACCATGGCGACCGCTACCAGCGCGCCGAAGAATTCCACGATGTGGTCAAGGGCCTGTGGGACAGCTGGGACGACGACGCCTTCACCCGCGACAAGGCCAGCGGGGAGTATTTCGACCCGGCCAAACTGCACACCCTGAATCATCGCGGCGAACATTTTTCCGTACGTGGCCCACTCAACGTCGCCCGCCCTCCACAGGGCCATCCGGTTCTGGTGCAGGCCGGTGCGTCGGAACCCGGCAAGGCCCTCGCCGCCCGCGTTGCCGAGCTGATTTTTGCGGTCAACCATGACCTGGCCGGCGCCCAGGCTTTCTATCAAGACATCAAGCAACGCGCCGCCGCCTTTGGCCGTGACCCCGACCACATCAAGATCCTGCCCGGTGTCACCCCGTTTATCGGCGAAACCCGCGAACAGGCCCAGGCGCTGTTCGAAGAGTTCCAGGCCCTGGTGGACCCCGTGCTGGGCCTGCGCTTCCTGGCCGACACCCTGGGCGATGACATCGACCTGTCGGGCTACGACCTCGACGGCCCGCTGCCGGAAACCCCGGTAGGCCAGCGCGGCAGCCGTCGCGACAAACTGCTGGAACTGGCCCGCAGCCAGAACCTGAGCATCCGCCAGCTGTACCTGCACCTGACCGCCGGCAACCCGATAATCGGCACCGCCGAAGACATTGCCGACTTCTTCGAGCGGTGGTTCGAAGCCCGTGCCTGTGACGGGTTTAATGTGTTCTTCCCGTACTTCCCGGGTGGCATCGACCTGTTCGTCGAGCAGGTAATCCCACTGCTGCAGCAACGCGGGCTGTTCCGCACTGAATACGAAGGCACCACCCTGCGGGAAAACCTCGGCCTGCCGCGCCCGGCCAATCGCTTTACCCAGGGAGTCACACCATGAAGCGCAGCGCATGGATGCTGGCAGTCGGCAGCCTGTTCGTCTCGAAGGCCTTTGCCCTGAACATTTTGCTGAGCAACGACGACGGTTATCAGCACCCCAATATTCGCGCCCTGTACACCGAGCTCAAGGCCCAGGGGCATACGGTGCGGATTGCCGCACCGCAGGCCGACCAGAGCGCACGGGGCGGTGCGTTTTTCTTTGGTCGCGAAGTCACCGTTGGCCATGACGACGACCCGGCCTACCCCGACAGTTACTACATCAGCACCACTGAAAACGGCGTGTGCCAAAGCCCCGAATGCGCCGGCAAAGACGTGCAGATCGAAATCAGCGGCACGCCGGTGATGGCCTTGCTGATGGGCCTGAAAAAAGTCATGGCCCACCCCGACCTGGTGATCGTCGGCCCCAACCCCGGGAATAACCTGGGGGCGATCAACAGCGCTTCCGGCACGTTCAACGTCGCCAGTGTCGCGGTGCAGGCGGGCATTCCGGCGCTGGCAGTCAGCACCGATTTGAAGGAGGCAGACCCACAACGCGCGGCGCAACTGGTGGCGAAGCTGGTCAATGCCCTGGACCAGCATCGCCAGCCCGACGGCGCGCTCTTGCCCAAGGGCCTGGGCCTGAATATCAACCTGCCAAAAGACCCACAGATCAAGGGCGTGAAACTCACCCGCATCGGCAGCTACGTGGGCTTTGAAGCGGTGTACACCGACGACCTCAAGCAATTCAAACTGCCGGGCAAACCCGGCATCGGCTTCCAGTACAGCCCCGCCGCCACCGCCGAGCAGCAGAAGCAGGATGAGGCGGTATGGCTCAACAAGGGTTACCTGACCATCAGCCCGTTCAGCGGCCTGCCTGAGTCGATCAATGCCGGCCCGGCGCTGCAAAAACAACTGGCCCGCGAGGTGCAGCCATGAGTTCGCGTTTTTCCCTGGGGTTTCTCAGCCGGGTCTACAGCCCCGGCTTCGAGCCCAAGGTCTACCGCGACACCGTGGAGTTGTTCAAGGTCGCCGAAGAGTTGGGCTTTGACAGTGGCTGGGTGGCGCAGCACCACTTCGCCAGCGAAAACGGCCGCCTGCCCTCGCCCCTGGTATTGCTTGCCGCCATCGCCCAGCGCACCCGGCGGATCAGCCTGGGCACCGGGATTATCGTGTTGCCCCAGGAAGCGCCGCTGCGCCTGGCGGAAGACGCCTCGGTGCTGGACCTGTTGAGCAATGGCCGGCTGGAGCTGGGCCTGGGTGCGGGTTTTGATCCCGACACGTTCACCGCATTCGGTCGTGAGCCTGAGGCGCGCCACCGCGATTATGAGCAGCACCTGCACCAGTTGATCCATGCCCTGGGCAACGCCCCCCTGACCGATAGCGGCTCGCGCCTGTTGCCACGGGCAGCCGGCCTTGGGCAGCGAATCTGGGAAGCCACCTCACGGGTGGAACGGGTGGCCGAGCGCGGCCACGGCCTGATCATGGCGCCCAACCCGCACCTGCCGCCCGAAGCCGGGGTAGAACTGGTCAAGCGCTATCGCAACGCCTGGACCGGTGACAACGGCACCCCGCCCCGTGTCACCCGGGTACAGGCGCTGATCCCGAACCCGGACGCCGCCACGCGCAACGATATCCAGGCCTACGTGCAACGCCAACAGAGCATCGGCGTGTACAAGGCGCCGGTGGATGATGATTTCGACGCCACCCTCAGGCGCCTCGGCATCCTGCACGGCCCGGTCGAGCAGATCATCGAGCAGTTGCAGCAAGGGCCGAGCCTGACGGCCAACGACCACCTGGTGCTGCAAGTACAGACCGCCAGCACCCCGCTGCGGGAGGCGATCCGTGCCCTGGAAATCATCCGCGAACAGATCGCCCCGGCCCTGGGCTGGCAACCGACACTGCCCCAAGGAACCCTGACATGAGCTTCAAACTGGGCTTTCTCAGCCACGCCTTTGGCGACGATCCACAGCAGGTCTACCGCGACCTGATCGAACAATTCGAAGTCGCCGAGGCCCTCGGTTTCGACGGTGGCTGGATTGCCCAGCACCACCTGAGCAACGGCTTTGGCCGGCTGCCGTCGCCGCTGGTATTGCTGGCGGCGGTGGCCGAGCGAACCCGGCATATCGAACTGGGCACCGGGGTGATCGTGCTGCCTTTCGAAGACCCGATCCGCCTGGCGGAAGACGCCAGTGTGCTCGATGCCCTCAGCGGCGGCCGGGTGCAATTGGGCCTGGGCAGCGGCGGCGCCAACCTCGACAATTTCAGCGCGTTTGGCCGTGATGCCGTGCAACGCCAGGTCGATTTCAGCGAACACCAGCAGCAGGTCCAGCAGTTACTCGACGGCGAGGCATTGATGCCCCACAGCGCGCTGACCCTGCAACCGCCAGCAACCGGCTTGAGCAGCCGCTTGTGGCACTCCCACGGCAGCCTCGAAGGCGCGGCATACACCGCCAGCCAGGGCAACGGCTTGCTGCTGGGCACCGCCACCCACGATCCGCTGACGGTGCAAAAACCCCTGGCCGATGCCTACTTGAATGCCTGGACCCGCATCGATCGCCCACCGAGAATCGGCGTGGTGCGGGCAATTTTCCCGGCAGCGGATCGCCCCAGTGCCCAAGCGGAACTGGCGGTGGATATCGAGCGCCACATCCCGCGCCTGCAACGCGAAGGCCTGATTGATCAAGCCGTGGACCTGCAGGAGCACCTGCGCCTGATGAACGTGCACCACGGCCATCCCGACGAAGTGATCGCCAGCCTGCAACAGGACCCGTCCCTGCTGCCCTATGCTGACTACGTGATCGCCGTGGTCCAGGCCGAAAGCTCGACCCAGGCGCAGATCCTCAAGCGCCTGGAAATCATCGCCCGGGACATCGCCCCGGCCCTCGGATGGCGAGGACGAGAGTAGGATGATCAAACGCCCTGAAAGCGTCAGCTCCCGTAGCAGCTGTCGAGTGAAACGAGGCTGCGTAGCGGTGTGCCAGATACACCGCGAACGCAGCCTCGCCGGGGCTCGACAGCTGCTACGACGACGCGTGATGCTGATGCCAAACTATGGAGCCCGTGTATGCCCCTTGAATTCAGTTGGTTGATGCCCCTCTGTACCCCCGACTGGGCGGCGCGGCCGGGGCAGTGGATCCAGCTGGCCCAGGCGGTGGAATACGCCGGCATCGACGGCCTGTGGATCCCCGGCGGCGCGCTGTGTGCCGACAGCCTCGGTGTGGCGGCGGCGTTATGCGCCCACACCCGACGGGTGCAATTGTCGGTGAGCGTACCGCCGGAAGTCATGCTGCCGGCGGCCCTGGCCACCACCCTGCAAAGCCTGCAATCGATCAGCAGCCACCGGGTGCGCCTGCACTTGCCCGACGGCGAACAAGGCAGCCTGCGCAGTGCGTTTGGCGAATGGCTGAACCGCGACCAGCGCAGCGAACGCATCGGCGAATACCTGGAGATTCTCCAACAACTGCTGGCACCGAATGACGGCGGCCTGGATTATCAAGGCCGCTATTTCCAACTGGAAAACGCCGGCGTCGCCCGCCGCGAACTGCCCGCGCCGCCACTGGTGCTGGACGACAGCCAAAGCCACGCGCTGGTGGCTGGCCACGCCCAGGTCTGCCTGTTGCGGCCTGGGCATCCGCAGTGGCTGGCCCAGGAAATACAACGCTGGCGCCAGCTTCAGCCGGGCCTGGCCTTTGCCTGTACCTTCGGCCTGGTCATCGGCGACAGCGAGGACCTGGCCTGGGAAACCGCCGCCGCCCTGCTGCCGACCCAGGACCTGCCCAACCACCGCATCGCCACCGTGCCCCGCGACCGTCACCCGTTGCGCCAGTGGGAGATCCACCCGAACCTGCTGCAACTGCACCCTGGCCAACCGTTGATCCTGGTGGGCACGCCCCGCCAAATCGCCACGCGCCTGCAGGAACTGCACGGCCTGGGCCTTGGCCACATCATCCTGCAAGGCGGCCCGGCGGTCGGCGAAGTGCTGCGCTTTGGTGAACAGATCCTGCCGCTGCTTTTTCAACACGGCCTGCGCAAGGAGCGCCTGCACCATGAACACTGAGGTTCGCCCCCCGATCCAGCTCGACTGGTTCCTGCCCACCAATGGCGACGGCCGCCACCTCACCAGCAGCGGCCTGCCCAAGGTCGGGCTGTTCCAGCAAGGCGAACGTGCCCCCACCCTCGATTACCTGCGCCAGATCGTGCGGGCTACCGAACAGGCCGGGTTCGACGGGATCATGGTGCCCACCGCCAGCGGTTTCGAGGATCCGTGGCTGATTACCGCGGTGCTGGCCCAGGAGGTGCGGCGGCTTAAATTCCTCCTGACGTTGCGACCAGGCATGGAGCTGCCGGCCTATACCGCCCACCGTGCGGCGACCTTGCAATTGCTCAGCGAGAATCGCCTGGCGTTGCATGTGGTGACGGGGTCCAGCCGTTTTGAGCAGCGTTCGTTGGGGGACTTTCTCGAACACGATGAGCGTTATGCGCGTACTGCGGAGTTTTTGCAGGTGTTCCAGGCGGTGTGGGCTGGAAAGCAGCCGGCGCATCCGGGGCGCTACTACCGCAGTGGGATCAACACGCCGGTGGCGCCTGGGGCCGAGGTGCCGGCGATCTATTTTGGGGGCGCCTCCGAGGCTGCCGAGCAGGTGGGGGCTGCCCATGGGCAGACGTACCTGATGTGGTGTGAGCCGCCGGCGATGATTGCCGAGCGGGTGCTGCGGATGCGTGAGTTGGCCGCGATGCAGGGGCGGACGTTGCGCTTTGGGTTGCGCTTGCACATCTTTGCCGATCGCACTGACGAGGCGGCCTGGGCGCATGTGGAGCGGCTGTTGGAGGAGATACCCAAGGACGCCATTGACCAGGCGCAGCGGCAGATGGCCAAGTATGAATCGGTGGGGCAGAGTCGCCAGACCGAGTTGATGAAAGGCCGTGGGCGTGGGGCGCGGGAGCTGGAGGTTTCGGCCAACCTCTGGGCCGGTGTGGGCCTGGTACGGGGCGGGGCCGGGACGGCGCTGGTGGGGAGTTATGAGCGGGTGGCGGAGCGGATCGAGGAGTATCACCAGCTTGGGGTGGACAGCTTTATTCTCTCGGGGTTTCCGCATCTGGAAGAGTCGATTCATGTGGGGGCGGAGGTGTTGCCTTTGTTGCGCAGGATTGGGGCTTCGGGGAGGGATGTTGAGGTGGGTCGGGGTTGATTGAGTACATATCCGTTTCTTCGGTTATGGCTGATATTGGTTCCGCTCTTACAGCGGCTCACTTTTGAAAAGCGCAAAAGTAAGCAAAACGCTCTTGCCCCACCACTCGGC
>NZ_JBYSWF010000122.1:0-10419 GCF_058780865.1 Pseudomonas sp. GP01-A4 | reverse complement strand
GTGCGGGGGCGATGAAAGTGGGGGAGAGCGGGTTGTGGGCGATGATCGAACGCAAAGTCATGGGCGTAAAAAAACCGCTTCCTGGGCGGGAAGCGGTTTTTGTCTACTGCGCCACTATCAGAACAACTTCAAGGGCGGTGCTTCTTCTTTCAACGGTTCGTTCTTCGCGGTCTGTTCGTTCCAGCCACCACCGAGGGCCTTGTACAGGTTGACCTCGCTGTTGAGCTGCGCCAGGCGGTCGGTGATCAGCGATTGCTGGGCACTGAACAGTTGGCGCTGGGCGTCGAGGAACGTCAGGTTGCTGTCGACACCAATACGGTAGCGACGCTCGGCCAGGCGGTAGTAATCCTGGTTGGCCGCGACGAAGCCACGTTGGGCGTCCAGTTGCTGCTTGTAGGTCTCACGGGCGGCGAGGCCGTCGGAGACTTCCTGGAAGCCGGTCTGGATGGCTTTCTCGTAGTTGGCGACGTTGATCTCTTTCTGGATTTTCGAGTAATCCAGGCTGGCGCGCAGGCTGCCGGCGTTGAAGATCGGGATGTTGATCTGCGGTGCAAACGACCAGGTACCCGAACCGCCCTTGAACAGGCCGCCCAGGGTCGGGCTCGCGGTGCCGGCGCTGGCGGTCAGGGTGATGCTCGGGAAGAACGCAGCGCGTGCCGCACCGATGTTGGCGTTGGCCGCCTTGAGGTTGTACTCGGCCTGCAGGATGTCGGGACGACGTTGCAGCAGGTCCGATGGCAGGCCGGCCGGTACTTCGCTCAACAGGTCATCAGCCAATGGCCGGCTGACGATGTTCGCCGGCAGGCCGGTACCCAGCAGCAGGGTCAGGTTGTTTTCGTCCTGGGCCACCTGGCGGGTATAACGCGCCAGTGCAACCCGGGCGTTTTCCACCGAGGTACGGGCCTGGCTCAGGTCCAGGGCCGAAGCCACGCCGACTTCATTGCTGCGCGAGGTCAGTTTGAAGCTCTGCTCGTACGCGCCCAGGGTGTCCTGGGTGAGCTTGAGCAGCTCCTTGTCGGCCTGCCAGGTCAGGTAGGCGTTGGCCACGCTGGCCACCAGGCTGATCTGGGTGGTGCGACGCGCTTCTTCGGTCGCGAAGTATTGTTGCAGCGCTTGTTCGCTCAGGCTGCGTACGCGGCCGAACAGGTCCAGCTCATAAGAACTGATCCCGAGGCCCGCCGAGTATTGGCTGGTGATGCCCGCTTCGCCGGTCTGCGACAGCTTGGCCGGGGTGCGCGTACGGCTGCCGCTGCCCGTGGCCGAAACCGCCGGGAACAGGTCGGCGCGCTGGATCTGGTACTGCGCGGCATACGCATCGATGTTCAGGGCCGCGACACGCAGGTCGCGGTTGTTCACCAGGGCGGTCTGGATCAGCTGTTGCAGGGCAGGGTCATGGAAAAACTGCTTCCAGCCCTGCTCGGCAGCTGCCTGGCCCGGCGCCTGGGCCGACGAATACGCCGGCCCCTGCGGGAACTGCGCGGCTACCGGCGCTTCAGGGCGCTGGTAGTCCGGGATCAGCGAGCAGCCACTGAGCACGAATGCCGTGACAGCTAAGGAAAGTAGCGACTTGCTCATTGGCCAGCCTCTTTAGGAGTTTGCTTGGGTTCAGTCTTTTTACGCTCGCCAGCGGAGGACACGGTTGCGAAGAACAGGGGTACCCAGAAGATCGCGAGGACCGTGGCGGTGATCATACCGCCAATTACGCCCGTACCGATGGCGTGCTGGCTACCTGAGCCGGCACCGGTGGAAATTGCCAGGGGCAGTACGCCGAGCATGAACGCCATGGACGTCATGATGATCGGTCGCAGACGCATGCGGGATGCCTCGATGGCCGACTCGACAATGCCTTTGCCCTGCTCGTGGAGCTCCTTGGCGAACTCCACGATCAGGATGGCGTTTTTCGCTGCCAGGCCCACCGTCACCAACAGGCCCACCTGGAAGAACACGTCGTTGGACAGTCCCCGCAGGCTGGTGGCGATCAACGCACCGATCACACCCAGCGGTACAACCAGAATCACCGCAATCGGGATCGACCAGCTTTCGTACAGTGCCGCGAGGCAGAGGAACACCACCAGCAGCGACAGGGCGTACAGCGCAGGTGCCTGGGAGCCGGACAGACGTTCTTCATACGACAGGCCGGTCCAGGAGTAACCAACGCCAGCCGGCAGGTCCTTGGCAATGCGTTCGACTTCCGCCATCGCATCACCGGTACTGTAGCCAGGTGCCGGGGTACCGAGGATTTCCATCGCCGCTACACCGTTATAGCGCGAGAGTTTCGGCGAACCGAAGATCCACTTGCCCGAAGAGATGGCCGACAGCGGCACCATCTTCCCGGACGTGCTGCGCACGTACCATTTGCTCAGGTCTTCCGGAGACATCCGGCTGGCGGCGTCACCCTGTACATACACCTTCTTCACACGACCACGGTCGATGAAGTCGTTGATGTAGCTGCCACCCAAGGCGATTGCCAGGGTCTGCTGGATGTCTGCCAGGCTGATGCCCTGGGCACTGGCCTTCTCGTCGTCAACGGTCAGCTCGTACTGCGGCTCATCGTTCACGCCGTTGGGGCGCACGCCCGCCAGGATCTTGCTTTGTGCCGCGGCACCCAGGAACTGGTTACGCGCATCCATCAGCTTCTGGTGGCCGACGCCGCCCTGGTCTTGCAGGAACACGTCGAAACCGGTGGCGTTACCCAGTTCGAGTACCGAAGGTGGCACCACGGCAAATACCATGGCGTCCTTGAAGGCCCCGAAGAAGTAACCCTGGGCACGCTTGGCAACCTCAAATACCGACTGGCTCGAGTCACGCTCGTCCCACGGCTTGAGCATCACGAACGCGAGGCCCGAGCTCTGGCCACGACCGGCGAAGTTGAAGCCGTTCACGGTAAACACCGATTTGACAGCCTTGCCTTCGCCTGGCTCGCCTTCCTTGTCGTTCAACAGGTAGGCGCGCATATCGTCGATGACTTTCTGCGTACGTTCAGCCGAAGAACCCACCGGCGTTTGTACCTGGGCAAAGATCACGCCCTGGTCTTCCTCTGGGAGGAACGCGCTTGGAATGCGGGTGAACATCCAGATCATGCCGGCAAGGATCAGGGCATAGACCACGAACGCCGGGAACTTGTGCTTGATCATGTTACCGACGCCGCGCTCGTAGCTCAGTACGCCACGGTCGAAGGTACGGTTGAACCAGCCGAAGAAGCCGCGCTTGGGTTGGCCGTGTTTTTCCGGGTCAATCGGCTTGAGCATGGTGGCGCACAAGGCCGGGGTGAAGACCAGGGCAACCAGTACCGACAGCGCCATCGCCGAAACGATAGTGATGGAGAACTGGCGGTAGATCACACCGGTGGAACCACCGAAGAACGCCATTGGCAGCAATACCGCCGACAGCACCAGGGCGATACCCACCAGGGCCCCCTGGATCTGGCCCATGGACTTGACCGTCGCCTCCTTGGGCGACAAGTGCTCCTCGGCCATTACCCGCTCGACGTTCTCCACCACAACGATGGCATCGTCCACCAGCAAGCCGATGGCCAGGATCATGCCGAACATGGTCAGGGTGTTGATGGTGAAGCCGAACGCAGCGAGGATCCCGAAGGTACCCAGCAATACCACCGGTACGGTCATGGTGGTGATGATGGTGGCGCGGAAGTTCTGCAGGAACAGGAACATCACCAGGAACACCAGCACGATCGCTTCGATCAGGGTGTGAACCACACCGGAGATCGATTCGGTCACAACCGGCGTGGTGTCATACGGCACCACAGCCTTCATGCCAGGCGGGAAGAACGGTTCGAGGGACGCAACCGTTTCGCGAATCGCCTTGGCGGTGTCCAGTGCGTTGGCACCGGCTGCCAGCTTGATCGCCATACCGGAAGCCGGCTTGCCGTTGAACTGTGCGCTGATGCTGTAGTTCTGGCCGCCCAGTTCGATACGCGAAACGTCACCCAGGCGAACCTGGGAACCGTCGGTATTGACCTTCATCAGGATATTGCCGAACGCTTCAGTGGTTTGCAGACGCGTCTTGCCGATGATGGTGGCGTTCAACTGAGTGCCGGGCAGGGCAGGCAGGCCGCCGAGTTGGCCGGTGGCCACCTGGACGTTCTGCGCCTGGATGGCGTTGCTGACATCCACTGGCGTCAGCTGGTAGTTGTTCAGCTTGGCCGGGTCGAGCCAGATACGCATGGCGTACTGGGAACCGAACACCTGGAAGTCGCCCACACCGGCGGTCCGGGAAATCGGGTCCTGGATGTTGGAAACGATGTAGTTGGAAAGGTCATCCTTGGTCATGCTGCCGTCTTCCGACACCAGACCGATCACCATCAGGAAGTTCTTCACCGACTTGGTAACGCGGATACCCTGCTGCTGTACTTCTTGTGGCAGCAGCGGGGTCGCCAGGTTGAGCTTGTTCTGTACCTGAACCTGGGCGATGTCCGGGTTGGTACCCTGGTTGAACGTCGCGGTGATGGTCATGCTGCCGTCGGAGTTACTGTCCGAGGCGACATAACGCAGGTTGTCGATACCGTTGAGCTGTTGTTCGATCACCTGCACCACGGTGTCCTGCACGGTTTGTGCAGACGCGCCCGGGTAGGTCACCTGGATATCAATGGCGGTTGGCGCGATGGCCGGGTACTGGTTGATGGGCAACTTCAGGATCGACAGTGCCCCGACCAGCATGATCACCAGGGCAATTACCCAGGCGAAAATGGGACGGTCGATAAAAAATTTCGACATGAATTACTCCCCTTGACCAGCAGCGGCAGCAGGAGCAGCAGCGGAACCGGCGGGTTTGGCGTTATCAGCGTCCTTGACCTTGACTTCGATGCCCGGCTTGATGAATTGCAGGCCTTCGGTGATCACACGGTCACCGGCGTTCAGGCCTTTTTCCACCAGCCAGTAGGCGCCGGTAGTGCGGTTGGCCACCAGTACACGTTGCTCGACCTTGTTGTCCTTGTTCACCACCAGCGCGGTCGGGATGCCCTTCAGGTCGCGGGTCACGCCTTGCTGTGGTGCCAGGATGGCCTTGCTGTTCACACCGGCTTGCAACTGCGCGTGGACGAACATGCCCGGCAGCAGGGTGTGGTCAGGGTTCGGGAACACGGCCCGCAGGGTCACGGAACCGGTGGTTTCGTCGACCGAGACTTCGGAGAATTCCAGCTTGCCTTCCACGCCGTAGGCGGTGCCGTCTTCCAGGGTCAGCTTGACCTTGGCCGCGTTTTCGCCGGCTTTTTCCAGTTGGCCGCTTTCCAGGTCGCGACGCAGTTTCAGCATCTCGGCGGAGGACTGCGTGACGTCGACGTAGATCGGGTCCAGTTGCTGGATCACTGCCATGGCGTCGGTCTGGCCGTTGCTGACCAGCGCGCCTTCGGTGACCGAAGAGCGACCGATACGCCCGGAGATCGGGGCAAACACCTTGGTGTAGCGCACGTTGATCTGGGCCGTTTGCACGTTGGCTTCAGAGGTCATGCGGTTGGACACGGCGGTGTCGTATTCCTGGCGGCTGACGGCCTGCTCATCGACCAACTGCTTGTAGCGATCGGCAATCGACTTGGTCTGGGCGAGGTTGGCCTGGGCGCTTTTCAGCGAGGCGTCATACACCGACGGATCGATCTGATAGAGCTGCTGGCCTTCCTTGACGTCGCCCCCTTCCTTGAACAGACGCTTGAGAATGATGCCGTTGACCTGAGGGCGAACCTCGGCAATGCGGTAGGCCGTGGTGCGGCCTGGCAGCTCGGATGTCAGGGTAAAGGCTTGAGGTTGAATAGTGACCACGCCGACCTGAGGGGTTTGAGCGGGCGGAGCCGCTTCTTCCTTTTTACATCCGCTGAGCAGCGATGCCAGGGCGACGGCAGTAACCAGGGCGGTAACAGCTGGCTTAAGTTGCATGAAGATCCTCGGGTCAGGCGCGCAGAGTGCGCACAAGAAGTGTGGAAGGGTAAAAAACAGGCACTGAGTGGATAAGTAGCTTGCTACGCAATATACTTACGTTCATGGTTGTTTGTAAACTCTTGACAGGCTTCGCGGAATGTTGACAAAGCAGCGTCCAAAGCCTCGATTCTAGTACGTTCGGCGCCCTTGACGGCGTCGTCCCACAATTATTCAGATGGTCGTTAGCAGCGGTTGAGTCTGCGTTACCGATCACCCCAAGTCTCCTGATTGAGGTTTTACTGCCATGGTTCGTCGTACCAAAGAGGAAGCTCAGGAAACGCGCAGCCAGATTCTTGAAGCGGCCGAGCAGGCCTTCTACGAGCGCGGGGTTGCGCGTACCACGCTGGCGGATATTGCCGCGCTGGCAGGCGTGACACGTGGTGCCATCTACTGGCATTTCAGCAACAAGGCCGACCTGGTGCAGGCGATGCTCGATACACTGCACGAGCCGCTGGATGAATTGGCCAGGGCCAGTGAGAGCGAGGACGAGGTCGATCCGCTGGGTTGCATGCGCAAGCTGCTGATTCATCTGTTCCATCAAGTGGCCCTGGACCCGAAGACCCGGCGCATCAATGAGATTTTGTTTCATAAGTGCGAATTCACCGATGAAATGTGTGATCTGCGCCGTCAGCGCCAGACCGCCAGCCTCGAATGCAACCTGCGCATCGGGCTGACCTTGCGTAACGCGGTCCATCGCGGGCAGCTTCCGGAGAATCTCGACACCGTACGTGCCGCGGTGTGCATGCACGCCTATATCGACGGAATTCTCGGCCAGTGGCTGCTGGTGCCCGACAGTTTCCAGTTGGCCCAGGACGCAGAGCGCTGGGTCGATATCGCGTTGGACATGCTGCGCTTGAGCCCTGGCCTGCGCAATTAAGACAAAATGCGTAATTGCGACCAGTTGTGTCAACAATAAACACCGGGGCTGGTCAATCAGGCTTTTCCCTGATTTTGTGGGGTGACGTTATATACGGGCTGGCGGGCGGTTGATAGGTAGTTGGCTAAGTATTTTGTAGCAATATTGTTGCAAGGCTGTGAAGGAATGTTTCCTGCGGCCCATAAAAAAGCCCCGGCTCTCGCAAGTCGGGGCTTTTTCGTTTCAGCAGATCAGAGTGCCAGGGTCGGGTAGTCGATGTAGCCGACCGGGCCTTTGGCGTAGAAAGTCTCTGGATGTGCTTCGTTCAGCGGTGCATCGGCCTTCAGGCGAGCCGGCAGGTCCGGGTTGGCGATGAACGGCACGCCGAATGCCACGGCGTCAGCCTTGCCCGAAGCCAGCCACGCGTTGGCGCTGTCCTTGGTGAAGCGTTCGTTGGCGATGTACGGGCCACCGAAGGCGGCTTTCAGTTGTGGGCCGAGGCTGTCGCCCGCTTCCTTTTCACGGGAGCAGATGAACGCGATGCCACGCTTGCCCAGCTCTTTGGCGACGTAGGTGAAGGTTTCCGACAGGTTGGCGTCGCCCATGTCGTGTGCGTCGGCGCGTGGTGCCAGGTGCACACCGACGCGACCGGCGCCCCAGACTTCAATCACGGCGTCAGTGACTTCGAGCAGCAAGCGTGCGCGGTTTTCCAGGGAGCCGCCGTAGTTGTCGGTGCGCTGGTTGGTGCTGCTTTGCAGGAACTGGTCGAGCAGGTAGCCGTTCGCACCGTGGACTTCCACGCCGTCAAAACCGGCGGCCTTGGCATTCTCGGCACCTACGCGGTAGGCGTCGACGATATCGGCGATTTCAGCGACTTCCAGGGCGCGCGGGGTAGGGTAGTCGGCCAGTGGACGCACCAGGCTGACGTGGCCCTTGGCTGCGATGGCGCTTGGGGCAACCGGTGCTTCGCCGTCCAGGTACGACTCGTGGGAGATCCGGCCCACGTGCCACAGTTGCAGGAAGATCTTGCCGCCTGCACCGTGCACGGCCTTGGTCACATTGGCCCAGCCGCGAACCTGGTCGTTGGACCAGATGCCCGGGGTATCCGGGTAACCCACGCCCATTGGCGTTACGGAGGTGGCTTCGCTGAGGATCAGCCCGGCGGAAGCGCGTTGGACATAGTACTCAGCCATCAGCGCATTGGGCACGCGACCGGCGTCGGCACGGCAGCGGGTCAGCGGCGCCATGATGATGCGGTTCGACAGTTCCAGGTCGCCCAGTTTGATCGGATCGAAAATAGTCGTCATGGGATAACACCCTTCTCTTTAGTTGATCAATTAGTCGCGGGGGCCAGGTCGGCATCGCCGGTCTGACGGAAAGTAATCAGGGTCACCAGCAGCGCGAGCACGGCCAGTGCAGCAGCGGCCAGGGGCACGCTGGTCAGGCCGAAGCCGTGGGCAATCACGCTGCCGCCCACCCAGGCGCCGAGGGCGTTGCCGATGTTGAAGGCGCCGATGTTCAAGGTGGACACCAGGTTCGGTGCGGCCTTGCCGAAGGTCACCACGTTGATCTGCAGTGCCGGTACGGCGGCAAACGAGGCGGTGGCCCAGAGAAACAGGGTGATTTCAGTCGGGATCACGGCGACGCTGGTCCAGGTCAGTACGGTGGACACCACCGCCATGCTGATGAACACGCCGATCAGGGTGGCAGCCAGGCGCTTGTCTGCCAGCTTGCCGCCAATGATGTTGCCGACGGTCAGGCCCAGGCCGATCAGCAGCAGGGTCCAGGTCACGCCCTTGGGCGAAACACCGGTGACGTCCCCCAGCAGCGGCGCGACGTAGGTGAAGAGGGTGAACATCGACGCAGCGAACAGCGCGGTCATGCTCAGCGACAGCCAGATGCCGGCGCCTTTGAGTGCTCTGAGCTCGGCGCGCATGTCGAGTTTTTCCTCGTCACGCTTGGCCGGCAGGAAGCGGATCAGACCGATCAGGGCGATCACCCCAATCACCGTCACGGCCCAGAAGGTCGAGCGCCAGCCGGCTTCCTGACCCAGCGCGGTGCCCAGCGGTACGCCGAGCACGTTGGCCAGGGTCAGGCCGGTGAACATCAGCGCCACGGCCGAAGCACGCTTGTTGGCCGGCACCAGGTTGGCGGCGACCACCGAACCGATACCGAAGAAGGCACCGTGGCACAGCGCGGTGACCACACGGGCAAACATCAGCACGTTGTAGTCACTGGCCAGGGCGCAGAGCAGGTTGCCGATGATGAAGATGCCCATCAACGCTACCAGGGCGGCCTTGCGCGGCAGCTTGGCGGTGGCCAGTGCCATGAAGGGGGCACCGATGGCCACGCCCAGGGCGTAGCCGGTCACCAGCCAGCCGGCGCCGGGAATCGATACACCGAGGTCGGCCGCCACATCGGGCAACAGGCCCATGATGACGAACTCGGTGGTACCGATGGCGAAGGCGCTTAAGGCCAGGATGAGTAGCGAGAGAGGCATTGATGGGTCCTTGTTACAGCGGTGCGCTGAGTTCTTCGGTGAGCGCTTTGAGGAAGGCTTGGATCACGTCCTCATTGCGTTTGAAAAAGTGCCATTGGCCGGCCTTCTGGCTGCTGATCAGCCCCGCCCGTTGCAGGTTCGCCAGGTGCGCCGACACGGTGGACTGAGACAGCCCGCAGCGCTGGTCGATCTGCCCGGCGCAAATGCCGTATTCGTGGTTGTGCAGCTGCTCGGGGAATTGCATTTTCGGGTCTTTCAGCCAGTTGAGGATGTCTCGCCGTACTGGGTGCGCCAGGGCTTTTATTATTTCGTCGAGGTCGATGGACATGGCAGTGATGCTCGGTTTTGTAAAACGTTATATCGCGATGAGGCGAACTTTAAATCGTTGCATCCCGATATACCAATATGAATTTGGTCTTAAACCAGATTGAATCGGTATATCGGGTTATAACGATACGTTGACGGCAGTGCTAGACTGCGCGCCATGAATTATCTCGCACATCTGCACCTCGGCGGCCAACTTCCTGCTCAATTGCTTGGCAGCCTGTATGGCGACTTTGTTAAAGGTCGCCTGCAAGGCCAGTTCAGCCCGCAAATCGAGTCGGCGATTCAGTTGCATCGCTCAATCGATCGCTACACCGACAGTCATCCGCTGATCGGGCAGGCGCTGTCGCGCTTCACCCTGACCCGGCGCCGCTATGCCGGGATTGTCCTCGATGTGTTTTTCGACCACTGCCTGGCGCGGGACTGGGCGTTATATGCCGATCAGCCGCTGGAGCGATTTACCTCTGAGGTTTACCGGGTGCTCGCCGAAGAACCGGCATTGCCGGGGCGGCTGGCGCAGATTGCGCCGTACATGGCGGCGGATGACTGGCTGGGTTCGTACCGCGAATTTGCGGTGATGGAACAGGTACTTCGAGGAATTGGCCGACGCCTGACACGGCCCGAAGAACTGGGCCATGCCATGCAGGAATTACGAGCGCTGTACGAGCCGTTGAGCGAGGACTTTCGGGTGTTTTACCCAGAATTGCAGCGGTTCTCAAATAGCCAGTTGGCAATACAACTATAAATGTGGGAGCGGGCTTGCTCGCGAAAGCGGTGGGTCAGCTAATGAATCTGCTGACTGATGCACCGCC
>NZ_JBYSWF010000121.1:0-11211 GCF_058780865.1 Pseudomonas sp. GP01-A4 | reverse complement strand
CTTCAGGGGCGGCGGCGGTGGTTTTGGCGGCGGTGGCGCCTCGGGCGGCTGGTAATGACAATAACTAGAGAGCATCAACAACCATGGCATTACTGAGTCAACACGAGCAACGCCAGGTCGCCGAGGCGATCGCCCGGGTCGAGCAACAGACCGACGCCGAACTGGTGACCGTGCTCGCGGCCCGCGCCGACGACTACGCCTACATCCCGCTGTTGTGGGCCAGCCTGCTGGCGCTGGTGGTGCCGGGGATCATCCACTACCTGTCGGGCTGGTTGACCATGTACACCTTGCTGCTGGCGCAGTGGGGCACGTTCGTCGTGCTGTGCCTGGTGTTCCGTTTGCCCAGGGTCACCACGCGACTGATCCCGCGCTCGGTGCGCCATTGGCGCGCGTCCAACCTGGCACGGCGGCAGTTTCTCGAGCAGCACCTGCACCACACGCTGGGCAGCACCGGGGTGCTGATTTTTGTCAGTGAGGCCGAGCGGTATGTGGAAATCCTGGTGGACAAGGGGATTTCCAGTCGCCTGGATGACAGCAGTTGGGATGCGATCGTCAAGGACTTCACCCGCCAGGTGAAGCAAGGCCAGACGTTGGCCGGGTTTGTGGCGTGTATTGAGGCTTGCGGGGAATTGCTCAGGGAGCACGTTCCGGTGACCCACGCACGCAATGAGCTGCCGAATCGGTTGGTGGTGTTGGAGTAGTGTAAAATTCCCGGCATTCCCTGCCCGAGGCGTTTTTGTTCATGTCTGCCACCGCTAAACCTGCCAGCCCCGCGCCGGATCATCACGCGCAGTTCCTCGAACTGCTGAGCGCGAGCCTTGAGCAAAACGCCTTTATCAAGCTGGTGCTGGCCAAGTACGTCGGCACCGAGCCTGATCTTCAGAAGCTGATCATCAAGCAGCTGACGGTCAAGGATCAGCCTTGCCTGTCCTTCGTCTATCGCTACAAGACCCGCGACATCACCAAGAACTTCTCCCTGGCCGACGGCGTGGCGGCAATTGCCGAGTTGTTGCCGGCGGCGTTCAAGAATGCGCACCTGCTGTCGGTGACCGACGAAGCCCAGCTGGAATACAGCAAGAAAAACAAAAGCTCACTGTTCAAAAGCAAGCCGCAGCAACTGCGCGAAGCGCCGTCTGCCGAGCACAACCGCGAGAAGAATCGCTTCCTGGACCTGACCCGGCCCTTCCTCGCCGACCTTGGTGTGACCAACGCCAAACACGAGCTGATCCCGGCGATGTCGCGCAAGTGGAAGCAGATCAACAAGTTCATCGAAGTGTTCAGCCATGCGCTGACCACCTCGCCGCTGAAGCTGGACCAGCCGGTGCGGGTCGCGGACTTTGGCTCGGGCAAGGGCTACCTGACGTTTGCCATCCACGACTACCTGCGCAACACCCTCAACGCCGACGGCGAAGTCACCGGCGTGGAACTGCGCGAAGACATGGTGACCCTGTGCAACAACGCCGCCGCCCGCCTGGACCACCCGGGGCTGGTGTTCAAGTGCGGGGATGTGCGCAGCGTCGCGCCCAGCGAACTGGACGTGATGATCGCCCTGCATGCCTGCGACATCGCCACCGACTACGCGATTCACACCGGCATCCGCTCCGGTGCGTCGATCATCATGTGCTCGCCGTGCTGCCACAAGCAGATTCGCCTGCAGATCCAGAGCCCGGCGCTGCTCAAGCCGATGCTGCAATACGGCCTGCACCTGGGCCAGCAGGCGGAAATGGTCACCGACAGTTTGCGCGCGTTGTTCCTTGAAGCGTGCGGCTATGAGACCAAGGTGTTTGAGTTCATCTCGTTGGAGCACACCAACAAGAACAAGATGATCCTGGCCGTGAAGCGTGCCGAGCCGGTGGACAACGCTCAACTCCTGGAGAAAATCCAGGAGCTCAAGGCGTTCTACAACATCACCGAACATTGCCTGGAAACCCTGCTGCGGTCGGAAGGTTACCTCGCCTGAGTACGACGCAAATCAAAAATGTGGGAGCGGGCTTGCTCGCGAAAGCGGTGTGTCAGTCACCTGATGTATCAACTGATCCACCGCATTCGCGAGCAAGCCCGCTCCCACATTAGATCGCGCTAGCCTTGGGAGCTGGCGCAGGCTTCACGCTGGTCTTGCGCCCCAACATCACCGTCACAATCACCCCGCAGGCAAACAGCCAGGTAATCGGCTCGATGTGTTCACCAAAAAACAGCGCCGAAAACGCGATGGTGAAAAAGATCTGCAACAGCTGAATCTGGCTGACCCGGGCGATGCCACCCATGGCCAGCCCGGCGTACCACGCAAAGAACCCCAGGAACTGCGAAAACAACGAGACATAACCAAACGCCCACCAGGTGCGCATGGAGATCGGCCCTTCGTGTTGCAGCGCCAGGTAGGCCACCGGCCCGATCAATACCGGCGTCGACAGCACCAGCGCCCAGCAGATTACCTGCCAGCCGCCCATCTCCTTGGCCAACCGGCCGCCTTCGGCATAACCCAGGCCACCCACGGCAATCGCGCCGAGCATCAACAGGTCGCCCGCCTGGATGCTGCCGGCCCCGGTGATCAACGCATAACTCAGCACCAGCGCACTGCCCAGCGCCGCGCAGGCCCAGAAGGCCTTCGACGGACGTTCATGGGACAGCCACGCCGCATACAGCGCCACGCACAGCGGCTGCAACCCGTTGACCAGCGCGCCATGGGACGCGGGCAAGGTTTGCATGGCCCAGGCCGACAATACCGGGAAACCCAGGATCACCCCGGCAATCACCAGCGTCAGCCCGCGCACCTGGCGCCAGGTGGGCCAGCGCTCGCGACGCCACAGCAACAAAGCCGCCGCCGGCACCGCCGCAAACAACGCCCGGCCCAGGCCGTTGAGCAGCGGGTGGATTTCCTGCACCACGATACGGGTGAAGGGCAGGGTGAGGCTGAAGATGACGACGCCCAGCAGGCCGAGGGCCATGCCGGTATTTTCGCGGGAGCTCATGGAAGGAACCAGAATCGAATGGGCCGGAAGTGGACGTTCATCTAGCCACAAAGCCCCGCAAACACGGGCTTACAGCTAGGTGCAGATTGAGCCGTACAGTTTGAACGGGCGACTCGGTTCATGTGGGAGCTGTCGAGCCTTGGCGAGGCTGCGATGGGATCAACGCAGTTTACCTGTCAGGCCGAGGTGTCTGCATCGCGGGCAAGCCCGGCTCCCACACAAGCCGGGGTGCTGATGTAGTAGCGGGCCATTACCCGGATCAAGCCTGCGGGTCTATCTTGGCTACTCCTGTCTGCCCAACCGTTCAACCGGAGGAATGTCCCATGGCCGCGAAAAAAATCCTGATGCTGGTCGGCGATTACGTCGAAGACTATGAAGTGATGGTGCCGTTCCAGGCGCTGCTGATGGTGGGGCATACCGTGCACGCCGTGTGCCCGGACAAGTCCGCCGGCCAGACCGTGCGCACGGCGATCCACGACTTCGAAGGCGACCAGACCTACAGCGAAAAGCCCGGGCACCTGTTCGCCCTGAATGCGGATTTTGCCAAGGTGAACGCCGCCGACTACGACGCGCTGCTGGTGCCGGGTGGCCGTGCCCCTGAGTACCTGCGGCTGAACGAAAAGGTCCTGCAACTGGTCAAGGATTTCGATCAGGCTGGCAAACCCATCGCTGCCGTGTGCCATGGCGCTCAACTGCTGGCGGCTGCCGGGATTCTGGAAGGCCGCGAGTGCAGCGCTTACCCGGCGTGCGGGCCGGAAGTGCGATTGGCGGGCGGTACGTTCATCGATATCCCGGTGACCGACAGCCACGTTCAAGGCAATCTGGTGACGGCCCCGGCGTGGCCGGCGCACCCAAGCTGGCTCGCGGGTTTCCTCGGACTGCTGGGCACCAAAATCACCCTGTAAAGCGGAGGTCATCGCCATGTGCGAACTGTACGTCAAGGCCGACCCGATTCTGTACGAATCCCGCTCGCGCTCCCTGCGCATCTGCGGCGTGGTGACCACCGTGCGCCTGGAAAACCAGTTCTGGGACATCCTCAGCGAGATCGCCGAGGTGGATGGGATGACCACCAATCAACTGATCGCCAAGCTGTATGAGGAAGTGATGGATTACCGCGGCGAAGTGGTGAATTTTGCTTCGTTCTTGCGGGTGAGTTGCACGCGGTATTTGAGCAAGCAGCGGGTTCACGCCCCAGAGCTCAGCCTTGTGAATACAAGAAATGGCGCGCAGAAGATCTGAATGTGGGAGCGGGCTTGCTCGCGAAGGCGGTGTGTCAGGTAACTCATGTACCGACTGATCCAGCGCTTTCGCGAGCAAGCCCGCTCCCACATTGATTAGTAGGGGTCAGAAGAACCGCGTCACACTGATCTTCGCATCCCGGCCCTTGGTGTAGGCGCGGTCGCCGCTCAGGGCCGGCCGGAAGTTGTTGTTGAACAGGTTGTCCACGGTGAAGTTCACCTCGGTACCCTTGAGGTAAGCCTGTTGCGGCTTCCAGCTGGCGAACAGGCCTTGCGTGTTGTAGCGCTTGTTGCCGTACTGGTCGTAGAACAGGTCGCCGATGCTGGTGCCCGGGCCGCCGGAATACTTGTCGCTCGGCAGGCGGCTGGTGGCGCCGATGAACTGCCCTTGCCAGCCTACCCGCATATCCAGGCTCGGGATCTTGGTGCCGAGCACCACCACCCATTTGGTTGGCGGAATGTCCCGCGCCCAGACGTCCGGCCCCCATGGGTTGGTGTAGGCGCCTTCATGTTTGCCGGTGGTGTAGGCGAACGATACCGAGCCGAACACGTAGGTGGAGTCATAGAAACTCTCGGCCTCGAAACCCTTGATGGTCATGCCGCCGATGTTGCGGTAGTTGGACATCGCGCCCGGCGGGCAGGCGCTGGAAATCGTCCCGCCGTTGACCGCCTGGTTCTGGCAGCCCACGCCCGTGGCCTTGAAGATTTCGTCCTCGACCTTGTTGTGGAACAGCGTGGTACGCAGTTGCAGGTTGTCGCCGTGGGCGAACACGTCGGCGAAGCTGGTGACGTTGCCCAGGGTGATGGAGGTGATGCGCTCCGGGTCCAGGTCCAGGCTGGTGGCGGTGCGGCTGCCCAGGCCCTGGACTTCATACTGCTCGTCGATCACTGGCGCACGCCAGGTGCGGCTCCAGTTGGCAAACATCGCCACGTTCGGGGTGATGGTCCAGTACGCCGCCAGGCGTGGCGACCAGCCGGTGTAAGTGCGGTCGCTGTAGTCATGGCCGATGGCCGGGTCCGGGTTGCTGTAGTACGGCGCGTCGTTGGCCTCGCCGCGGTTGCGCACATGGTCATAGCGCATCGACGGGGTAATGGTCACATCGCCCAGCGTCACCGCGTCCTGGATAAAGAAGCTGTTGGTGTCGACCTTGCCATGGGGCATGAAGCCCGGCTGGAAGTGCCCGTAGTTGTATTTCGGGGTGTTGTAGGTGGCGCCGGGCATCCACATTTCGGTTTCCCGGGTGTGCTTGCGGATTTGCACACCGGTGGTCACCGCGTGCTGCAACGCACCGGTGGAAAACAGGCTGACGTTGCGTACGTCGAGGTTCTTGTCGTTATAGGAGGTGTCCATCTTGCGCCCGCCGGTGGCCAACTGGAAAAACGCCGTGGCGTCGCGCTCGTCGGTCTGGTCGGTATTGGATTCGGAGTACTTGATGGTCAAGTCCACCAGCGGGTTATTCATCGGCTGGTATTCGTACTTGCCGGACCAGGTGGTGTCGACGGTATTGCGGTTGGCCAGGAAGCGTTTCAGCGCGGCTTCGTAGCCATAGCGGTCGATGTTGGCCTGGGTCGGCGGCGTCGGGTAGCTGGCGGCAGAGAAGGGCGTCCAGCGCTGGCTGTTGGAGCGCGAATACGACAGACCCAGGCTTTGCTCATCGGTGAAGTGAGCATTGAACTTGAACAGTTTGCCGTCCACATTCTGGGCGCTGTTGGGCAGGCGCTTGGGGTTGATCGGGTACTGGTTGTTGTCGTTGGGCAGGGTGGCGGCCAGCTTCATGTCGCCGCCGTCGCGCTGGGTCAGGTAGGCCAGCGCATCGAAGCGGCCGTCATCGGTACGCCCGTAAACGGCACTGCTGTAGACCTGCTCATGGTCGTTGCTGGAGTAGCCGTATTTGAGCATGGCACCGCTGTTGCGCCCGTCCTTGAGCAGGTCCGGGGCATCCTTGGTGGTCATGTTGACCGTACCGCCAAAGCCGCCATTGCCGCTGAAGGGCGAGTTGGGGCCTTTCTCCACTTCGATGCTCTTGATCAGCTCGGGCTCGATAAACACAGTGCCCTGCTGGTAGCGCTCAAAACCGCTTTTGGTGGCGCCATCGACGGTCAGCGGCACGTCTTCGGCGTCGCCGAAACCACGGATGTTGATGGTCTGGCCACCGGGCTTCAGCGAGCCGCCCTGGCTGATGCCGGGCAAGGTTTGCAGCAGGCTGGGAATGTTGTTGGACTGGTAGCGGTCGATGTCCGCCTGGGTCAGGGTGGAACGGCCGACGGTGGTGGAGTCGACCTCGTTGCCGGTGCCGATCACGCTCAGGGCGTCGAGCTGGATCGCGCTGCTGTTGGTGGTCTTGCCCTCTTCGGGGCGTACCACGTAAGTGCTGCCGACCTTGAGCAATACGAACTCGCCGTCCTTGAGCAGGGTGCGAATCGCCACTTCCGGTGTGAAGTCGCCATTGAG
Source organism: Pseudomonas sp. GP01-A4 (assembly GCF_058780865.1). NCBI lineage: Bacteria > Pseudomonadati > Pseudomonadota > Gammaproteobacteria > Pseudomonadales > Pseudomonadaceae > Pseudomonas > Pseudomonas sp. GP01-A4. The sequence continues at coordinate 4,552 of NZ_JBYSWF010000121.1, read as the reverse complement.
GGCCGGCGCCTGGATATTTTTCAGCAGCGCTTCATCGAACAGCAGCTGGATTTTCGCCTGCTGCGCCACCTGGCTCAGGGACGTAGCCAGGGACTGGGCCGGCAGTTGCAGCTTGAACGACTCGGCCTGGGCACTCAGGCTGAAGGCCAGGCAGGCGGCAATGGCGGTGGGTCGAAGAAACAGGTGCTGAACGTGGCAAGGCGCGCGAAACATGAAATCCCCCGGAGTAGCCAAATGGCCAGAAAGGTGTGCGTATCAAACGCAGACCCGAGGAAGACGCGGCAGGAAAAATAATCCTCACATGCGAATGCAAAATATTCTCAAATAAGAATTCCGCGGGGCTATTTGCGCGGTTCGATCCTGATATTGCCGTCGGCCAGGGCCACGGTTTTCACCGGCAATAGCGCCGGCAGGGCGTTGAGCAGGGCGTCCGGATCATTCACGTCCAGATTGCCCGAGACCTTCAGTTGCGCCACCGCGCTGTCCACCAGCAACGGCGCCTGGGGCCGGTACAGGCTCAACTCGTCCATCAGGCTGGCCAGCTCGCGATTACGAAACGACACGTGGCCGCCGCGCCAATCGGCGACCTCGCCGGCAGTGAGGATTTGCTGCTGCAGCGTGCCTTTGGCATAACTGAACGTAGCGCGCTGATCGGCGCCGAGCAGGGTGGCCGGCAGCCTGGCATCCGGATCGAACGCCACTTGCCCATGGGCCACGCTGACCACCAACTGCTGCTTGCTGCGCCGCACATCGAAGCCGGTGCCGACCACCCGCACATTGGCTTCACCGGCCTGCACGAACAGCGGTCGTTCCTTGTCGGGCGCCACCTCGATATACAACTGGCCCTGATCCAGATGCACGATGCGCTGGTGACTGTTGAAGTCCACCCGCAGGCGCGTATTGGCGTTGACGTACAAGGTGCTGCCGTCAGGCAAATGCATGGTGCGCATTCCTTTGGCATGGGCCGCGACCTGGGCGTGGAACAGCTCGCGTGGGGCGCCGATGTTGCTCGTCAGCACGGCACACACCAGGGCGGCAGCCACCGCCAGGGCCGGGCGCCACACGGGTGGTTTGCGCACGGGCAGCGGTGTCGGTTTGTTCAGTTGCTGCAACTGGGCCAGGTCGGCCCAAAGCTGTTCGAATTCCGCATAGGCGCGGGCATTGGCCGGCTCGGACTGCCAGGCGGCAAACGCCTTGCGGTCGGCGCGACCGGCGTCATTGCGGTTGCGCGCAAACCAGCTGGCGGCCTGGGCATCGATGGAGTCGCTGGCCTCGATGTCACAGGTGTCGATGTCGCTCAGACGGGTCATTCTGGCTGCTCCTTGCCCTGTTCTTGTTGAAGTCGCTGCTTGCAATGCAGCAAGGCAAAAGCGATGTGCTTTTCCACCATGCTGACCGAAACGCCCATGCGCTCGGCGATCTGCGCCTGGCTCAGGCCTTCGAAGCGGTGCAGCATAAGGGCTTCTCGTCTTCTCGGCGAGAGTTCAGAGAGGACTTCTTTCAACTGTTCCAGGCGTTGCAGGCGTTGCGCGGCGGCCATGGGATCGTCTCGCGAGTCGCTGACAGGTTCGGCATCCAGTTCGGCCTGCTGCTGGTGGACGGTGTGCCGCACCTTCTGTTTGCGCCAGTGATCGCGCAGCAGATTGCGCGCCATCTGGAACAGAAACGCCCGTGGCTGCTCGACCTGAGCCCGGTCGCGGTAGTCCAGCCATTGGGTGAAGACATCCTGGGTCATGTCTGCCGCGTCGCTGGCGTTGTCCGTGCGTTTACGCAGGAAATGCAGGATATCTGCATAAAACCCGCGAAAGGCATCGGCCGACAGCGGGTCGGGCTTGGGACGAGACATGGATATCCTTCTTGACGAAGCACGACGTGGAAAAGTCGTGAATGATATCGAGAACTATTGTCATTTGTCTCTATTGAAAATCCAAGGTTGGATGCGGACTAAATGTGGGAGCGGGCTTGCTCGCGAATGCGGTGAGTCAGTCGACCTATTAATTGACTGACCCACCGCCTTCGCGAGCAAGCCCGCTGCCACATTTGGATTGCGTTTCAGCGCAACAGGGTCAGTAGTTCCTGCAACTGAACACGGCCTGCCTCAGCCAGCGGGAACACCGGCAGCCGTGGATCCCCCGACTCCAGTCCCGTCAGCCGCAAACCGGCCTTGATCGTCGCCGGCAAGCCACCTTTGAGGATGAAATCCAGCAACGGCAACTGGCGATAAAACAGATCCCGCGCTTTCTCCAGGTCATTGGCCAAAACGGCTTCATACAAATCCAGGTTGAGCTGAGGAATCAGATTCGGCGCCGCCGTGCACCAACCTTTCGCGCCCGCCGCAAACGCCTCCAGTGCCAGCGGATTGCAGCCGTTGTAGAACGGCACCTGGCCCTCGCTGCGCCGGTGCAATTGGTGCATGCGCTGAATATCCCCGGTGCTTTCCTTGACCATGGTCACGTTGTCGACGCTGTTGACGATGCGCAGGATCAAGTCCACCGACATGTCGGTGCCACTGGTGGCCGGGTTGTTGTAGAGCATGATCGGCACGCCGATGCTGTCGCCAATGGCCGCATAGTGGGCGAGGATTTCCGCCTCGCTGAGTTTCCAGTACGAGGCCGGCAATACCATTACCACGTCCGCGCCGTGGGCCTCGGCAAACTGCGCACGACGCACGGCCTTGGCGGTGGTCAGGTCGGAGACGCTGACGATGGTCGGCACACGCTTGCCCACCTTCTGGATGCTGTAGGCGGCGACTTCATCCCACTCTGCATCACTGAGATAGGCGCCTTCGCCGGTGCTGCCCAACGGTGCGACAGCGTGCACGCCGCTGTCGATCAGGCGGTCGATCGAAAGGCCCAGGGCGTCGAGGTCAATGCGCTGGCCGTCCGTGCTGAACGGGGTAATGGTGTAGCCGATAATGCCGTGAATAGAAGGGCTGGACATGGAAAGGTCTCCGGTCGAAAAAGGGTTTCAGTTCAGGCAATCGGCGTGTTGGCGCAGGTTCTGCCGAGCGTAGTAGTTGAACGCGGCGCCGTGGCGCTTGGGCTTGGAAATCCAGTCATGGGCTTCGCGGCCCAGTTCCGGCAGGATCGGCTTGATCGTGCCGGCGGCCATCGCCAGCAGCTGCAACTTGGCCGCGCGCTCGATCAACTGTGCGATCACACAGGCTTCCTCGATGCTCGCCCCAGTGGACAATTGGCCGTGGTGGGAAAGCAGAATCGCGCGTTTATCCCCCAGGGCAGCGGTGATGATTTCACCTTCTTCGTTGCCCACCGGCACCCCGGGCCAGGCTTCGAGGAATGCGCAATCTTCGTACAACGGGCAGAGGTCCATGTGGGACACCTGCAACGGCACTTCCAGCATCGACAACGCAGCGATGTGGGTCGGGTGAGTGTGGATGATGCAGTTCACGTCCGGGCGACCGCGGTACACCCAGCTGTGAAAACGGTTGGCCGGGTTGGGCATGCCATGGCCTTCCAGCACCTCCAGGTCTTCGTTGACCAGCAATAGGTTGCTGGCGGTGATCTCATCAAAACCCAGGCCCAGTTGTTGGGTGTAGTAGGTGCCAGGCGTCGGGCCGCGTGCGGTGATCTGCCCGGCGAGGCCGGAGTCGTGGCCGTTTTCGAACAGGATCCGGCAGGTCAACGCCAGCTTTTGCCGGTCGGTCCACGTATTATCCGCCAGGGTGTTTTGCATCTGGGTCAGCGCCTGCTTGACCAGTTGGTCTTTCGGGAGTGCTAATGTCTTGGCCATATCAGTGTCCTTGTTTGTCTCAAATGACACTAAAGAGACTATATGACACAAAGTGTCATTAGCAAGCATTCATCATCGCCTCTTTAATGGATTAACCGCTGCGCATGTCTATCCGTTTGAAAATATTGAGAAAAAAACTTGGTGTGACATTGGAGTCGCTCGCGGAAAAATCCGGGATGACCAAGAGTTACCTGTCGAAAGTCGAACGCGGGTTGAATACGCCGTCGATTGCGGCGGCGCTGAAACTGGCCAAGGCGTTGAATGTGAAGGTCGAAGAATTGTTCAGCGAGGACAATGTCAGCCTCGACAGCTACAGCCTGGTGCGCAGCCACGAACGGCAGGCGTTGTCGGGCACCGATGCGTCACCGGGTTACGCGGTGCTGGCGCATCAGGTCAGTGAGCGTAGTTTGTTGCCGTTCATCATTTACCCGCCGGCGGAGTTCACCGACAAGACCTTCAAGGAACATTTGGGGGAGGAGTTTTTGTTTGTGCATGAAGGCCAGGTTGAGGTGGATTTCATGAGTGAGCGGGTGGTGTTGAATCGGGGGGATGCGTTGCATTTCAATGCGCAGAAGCCGCATCGGATTCGGTCGGTGGGGGAGGTTCAGGCGCAGCTTTTGGTGGTGGTGCATAGTGCTGAGGGGTGATGGTGGGGGTGGGGGCATATCCGTTATTTGTGTGATGGCCGCTGACGGTTCCGCTCTTACAGCGGCTCACTTTTGAAGAGCGCAAAAGTAAGCAAAACGCTCTTGCCCCACCACTCGGCTCCTCGCGTAGGCTCGGAGTGCCCTCACTCCGGCTT
>NZ_JBYSWF010000120.1:0-11400 GCF_058780865.1 Pseudomonas sp. GP01-A4 | reverse complement strand
CCGAGTGGTGGGGCAAGAGCGTTTTGCTTACTTTTGCGCTCTTCAAAAGTGAGCCGCTGTAAGAGCGGAACCAATAGTCGCCGTTACGAAAATAACGGATATACACCCAGCCCAACTCCCCCCCCAACACAAATGTCGCATCTGAAATCAGGTCAGACTCTCGTCAATCACCAACACCAGCTTCCCTGAAATCCGATTAGTCGCCAGCTCCGCAAACGCAGCCTCGGCATCCTTGATCGGAAACGTCCTGGCCAGTTGCGGACTCAAGCGCCCCTCGGCAAACAACGGCCAAACATGCTGGCTCAAGTCACTGAACAAGTCAGCCTTGAACTGATCATCCCGACTGCGCAACGTCGACCCCAACACCTGCACACGCTTGGCCAACACCTGCGCCAGATCGATCTGCGCCTCACGCCCCCCCATCAACCCAATCAACACCCAGCGCCCATCACGCGCCACCAGCTTGAGATTCAGCGCCGCGTAATTCCCCCCCACCGGGTCAAGAATCACATCGAACGGTCCAAAATCCCTCAAGCCCTCGATGCCGTCAGTACGTACCACACCCCCCTGAGCCCCCAGCGCTTCACAGTACGCAAGGCGATCCGCCGACCCCACGCTGACCCAACACGGGCTGCCAAACGCCTTGCACAACTGAATCGCCGCCGAGCCCACCCCACTGGCACCGGCATGCAACAACACCTTCTCGCCGGGCTTGAGGCCAGCCAACTGGAACAGGTTCAACCACGCGGTGCTGTACACCTCGGGCAACCCGGCCGCTTCGACCAGGGATACGCCCTCCGGCACCGGCAATACGTGACGCGCATCCACCACCACTTCTTCAGCCATCCCGCCGCCAGCCAGCAAGGCGCAAACCCGATCACCCACTTGCCACGACGAACCGGCGCCGACTTCGCTGATCACCCCGGAACACTCCAGGCCCAGCACCTGGCTGGCACCGGGAGGTGGCGGATAAAGCCCCGAACGCTGTAATAAATCGGCGCGATTCAGGCCCGCAGCCGCCACGCGAATGCGTACTTGGCCTACATCGCATGTAGGACTTGGCTCTTCTTGCCACTCCACATGACCTTCAACGCCTTGCAATGCTTTCACAGTGCCTCCATAGTGAGTCTGGACTGAGCCCGTTGCTGTAGCGTCGGGCTTTTTGCATTATGCGACCGGCCCATATGGAACCGGCGACTTCAAAGACGGCCTAATATGCGTTATCAATTGCCCCCGCGTCGAATCAGCATGAAGCATTTGTTCCCCAGCACCGCCCTCGCTCTTTTTATCGGTATCGGCCTTTTGCCGCTGTCGAGCAATACGTTCGCAGCCAACAGCTGGGACAACCTTCAGCCTGATCGCGATGAGGTGATTGCCAGCCTTAACGTCGTCGAGTTGCTCAAGCGCCACCATTACAGCAAGCCGCCGTTGGACGACGCTCGTTCGGTGATCATTTACGACAGCTACCTCAAGCTGTTGGATCCCTCGCGCAGCTATTTCCTGGCCAGCGACATCACCGAGTTCGACAAGTGGAAGACGCAGTTCGACGACTTCCTCAAGAGCGGTGACCTACAGCCCGGCTTCACCATCTACAAGCGCTACCTGGACCGCGTCAAAGCGCGTCTGGACTTCGCCATTGGTGAGCTGGACAAAGGTGTCGACAAGTTCGACTTCACCAAGAAAGAGACCTTGCTGGTTGACCGCAAGGACGCTCCTTGGCTGACCACCGAAGCCGAGCTGGACGACCTGTGGCGCAAGCGCGTCAAGGATGAAGTCCTGCGCTTGAAGATCGCCGGCAAAGAGCCGAAGGCCATCCAGGAACTGTTGACCAAGCGCTACAAGAATCAGCTGGCACGTCTGGATCAGACCCGTGCCGAAGATATCTTCCAGGCCTACATCAACACCTTCGCAATGTCCTACGACCCGCACACCAATTATCTGTCACCAGATAACGCGGAAAATTTCGATATCAACATGAGTCTGTCGCTGGAAGGCATCGGTGCCGTCCTGCAAAGCGATAACGACCAGGTGAAGATCGTGCGTCTGGTGCCGGCAGGTCCGGCCGACAAGACCAAGCAGGTTGCCCCGGCCGACAAGATCATCGGTGTGGCCCAGGCCGACAAAGAGATGGTCGACGTGGTCGGCTGGCGCCTGGATGAAGTGGTCAAGCTGATCCGCGGGCCGAAAGGCAGCGTGGTGCGCCTGGAAGTGATTCCGCACACCAACGCACCGAACGACCAGACCAGCAAGATCGTGTCCATCACCCGTGAAGCGGTGAAACTCGAAGACCAGGCCGTCCAGAAGCAAGTCCTCAACCTCAAGCAGGATGGCAAGGACTACAAGCTCGGCGTGGTGGTGATCCCGGCGTTCTACCTGGACTTCAAAGCGTTCCGCGCCGGTGATCCGGACTACAAGAGCACCACCCGCGACGTTAAGAAAATCCTCACAGAATTGCAGAAGGAAAAAGTCGACGGCGTGGTCATCGACCTGCGCAACAACGGCGGCGGTTCCCTGCAGGAAGCCACCGAGCTGACCAGCCTGTTTATCGACAAGGGTCCGACCGTGCTGGTGCGTAACGCTGACGGCCGTGTCGACGTGCTGGAAGACGAGAACCCGGGTGCCTTCTACAAAGGGCCGATGGCGTTGCTGGTCAACCGCCTCTCGGCATCCGCCTCGGAGATTTTTGCCGGCGCGATGCAGGACTACCACCGTGCGCTGATCATCGGCGGCCAGACCTTCGGCAAAGGCACCGTGCAGACCATCCAGCCGCTGAACCATGGCGAGCTGAAACTGACCCTGGCCAAGTTCTACCGGGTTTCCGGGCAGAGCACCCAGCATCAGGGCGTACTGCCGGACGTCGATTTCCCGTCGATCATCGACACCAAGGAAATCGGCGAGAGCGCCCTGCCCGAGGCGATGCCGTGGGACACCATCCGTCCTGCGATCAAGCCTGCGGTAGACCCGTTCAAACCGTACATCGCAGAGTTGAAAGCTGATCACGAAGCCCGCTCCGCCAAGGATGCCGAGTTCATCTTCATCCGCGACAAACTGGCCCTGGCCAAGAAGTTGATGGAAGAGAAAACCGTCAGCCTGAACGAAGCCGACCGTCGTGCGCAGCACACCGACATCGAGAATCAGCAACTGGTGCTGGAGAACGCCCGCCGCAAGGCGAAAGGGGAAGCCCCACTCAAGGAGCTGAAGAAAGAAGACGAAGACGCGATCGCCGCCGAGCCTGATAAAACCAAGCCGGAAGATGATGCCTACCTGAGCGAGACCGGGCGCATCCTGCTGGACTACTTGAAAATCAGCAAGACGGTGGCCAAGCAGTAAATGATGGCGATTTAATGTGAACGCTCCTCGGAGTGTCATCAAATAGACATCATTCTGTCGTGAAATGAAGGACCTGCCAAAGCAGGTCCTTTTTTTTCGACCCGAGAAAATCATGACCATGACCGAACAGCTGAATGCATTGGGCTCAATCCTGGCTCAAGGCAGTTTGCACAGCCTGTTCCAACCCATCATTTCCCTGTCTGAACGACGCGTCATCGGTTATGAAGCCCTCAGTCGCGGCCCGTCCAACAGCCCGTTGCACTCCCCTGTCGCACTGTTCTCCGTGGCCCGTCACGCCGGGCGTCTCAGTGAGCTGGAGATGGTCTGCCGGGAAAGTGCCTGCCGGCGGTTCAGCGAGCAGAAACTGCCGGGCAAGCTGTTTCTCAATGTCTCACCCGAATCCCTGCTGGAGACCGCCCACCAGCCCGGCCGTACCCTGCAACTGCTCAGCGACTTCGGCATCCCGCCCAGCCAGGTGGTGATCGAACTGACCGAGCAAACCCCGACCGACGATTTTCAACTGCTGCAAACCGCGCTGCACCACTACCGCGCCATGGGCTTTTCGATTGCCCTGGATGACCTGGGTGCCGGTTATTCCAGCCTGCGGCTGTGGTCGGAGCTGCGCCCGGACTACGTGAAGATCGATCGACACTTTATCGACGGCATCCACCAGGACGCCCTCAAGCGCGAGTTTGTCGGCTCCATCCTGCAAATCGCCAAGGCCTCCCGGGCCCAGGTCATCGCCGAAGGCATCGAGTTGCCGGAAGAGTTGGCGGTGCTCACGGAAATGGGCGTTGACCTGGTGCAGGGCTACCTGCTCTGCCGCCCCCAGGAACACCCGCCGCAGGAAGCGCGGTTGATGCTGCCCAAGCCCGACAACGCCAACGTCGCGCTGAACGACGAAGGCAGCGACCTCAGCGCCCTGCTCAACGAACAACCGGCCGTGGGCCAGCACACTGCCACGGCGCAGGTTTTGGAAGCCTTCCGGCGCCAGGCCAACCTCAATTCCCTGGCGGTGCTGGATGAGCGTGGCCACCCGATTGGCATCGTGCACCGGCACTCGCTGTCAGATGCGCTGCTCAAGCCGTTCGCCACCGATCTGTTCGCCCGCAAGCCCATCAGCCGGTTAATGAGCGATGACTTTCTCGCGGTGGAACTGAGCCAGTCCTTGCAGCAGGTCAGCCGCCTGCTCACCAGTCGCGCACGCCAGCGGATCGAGGAAGATTTCATCATCACCCTCAACGGCGATTATCTGGGGCTGGGCCGGGTGATCGATGTGCTCAAGCTGATTACCGAGCTGAAAATCCAGCAGGCACGCTATGCCAACCCGCTGACCTTGCTGCCGGGCAACGTCCCCATCCAGCAGTGCCTGACGCGGCTGTTGCAGCAACAACGCGAGTCTGTGATCTGCTACGTCGATATCGACAGTTTCAAGCCATTCAACGATATCTACGGCTATGGCCGGGGCGATGAAGTGCTGCTGTGCCTGGCGCAATGCCTGAACGACCGGGTAGACCCCAGCCGCGACTTCGTCGGGCATATCGGCGGTGATGACTTTTTGCTGGTGCTGGGGCCGCAGGATTGGCGCAAGCGGCTGAACCAGCTGCTGGACGACTTCCACACCCAGTGCCGGCGCTTCTATCGCAGCGAGCATCTGGACGCGGGCTGTTTCGTTGCACTGAACCGCCAGGGCGTGCGCCAGGAGTTTGCGCTGCTGTCGCTGTCCATCGGCGTGGTGCATTTGTATCCACAGGCCTGTGGACAACTCGATGCCAGCCAGTTGGCGGAACTGGCCTCGCAAGCCAAGCACCACGCGAAGAACGTGGCGGGCTACAGCATTCATGTGATTGACAGCCTGGAGTTGGGCCAGGCAGAACCGCAGCCGCTCTAGATCAGAGTTGCTCCAGGCGCATCTGCGCCAACGGGTGCCCGGCTCGGGCGGCGATTTTCCACCAGCGTGCCGCTTCCAGCGGATCAGGCGCCTTGCCAAGGCTGCCCGCAAAGCTCAACACCCCAATCTGGTAGGCCGCCTTGCCGTCGCCGGCCAGGGCCGCCAGCCGCAACAGTCGCACGCCTTCTTCACGGGCGCCAAGGCCCTTGCCACGAAACGTCAGGATATGTCCGTAGAAACTCTGTGCTCCTACGTCGCCCAGATTGGCCATGCGCGCGAACTGGCCTTCAAGCCACTGCCAGCCACGCGGCTGTCGCACGAACCAGGACCAATGAAACAACTTGCGCGCCAGCCAGTAACTGGCATACGCCTTGAGCTTCCAGAACACTACGCCTCCGCTGACTCGGGATAATCGTATTCAAATACTCGAACCACTTCGGATGCGTGCCACGACGCTGCGGCCACGCCATCGGACGGCCCGCAGAAGCGCCCGAGACGCTCCACACATTCAAAGAAACCGGTACGTGGCAGGCGACTGGCGCCCTGGCTGATCACCAGGGAACTGCGCAGTGGTTGGTCGGCCTTGGCATCCAGCGCCGCCAGGTGCTCCAGCGCAGCCGTCAGGGTCTGCATGGCCGGCGTGGGAAATTGCAGGCGCTCCAGCAAGGCGCGGTAGGTCAAGAGGTGGCGCTGTCGGCGCGCCTGGTCCAGCTCGTTGAGTAACCCATCCCAATGTTGACGGCTGATGCGTACGCTCACGTTTCGTCCCTCCAACCTGCAACGCCAAGTTCCCAGGCCAGGCTGCGGCGGATGGCAGCGTCCGGCTGGCGTTCACCGCTTTCGATCAGGCCCAGGTAAGACGGGCTGATGCCCACTGTGCGCGCCAGAACCTCGATGGCCAGGCCCTTGGCCTCGCGCAGGCTTCGCAGCTGCTCCAGGGGGCGCAGATCCGGCTCGGCAGTGGCTTGGCTAATGGTCGAAGCGGGAGGCGTTGGCTGTTGCTGACCGGCAGCTTTTAACAGCGCCTGATACTGAGCCCATGGCAGAACCGCATATTCGGGCTCGCCATCCTTTGTAATTATCTGAATATCCATGACTGCCCCGTAGGATCACAACACTTACTTCGTAAGTACTTTCCTTAGGAGTGTAATCCTAACAGCCACAAAGAGCGCAGGGGGATATTCCCAAGGTTCAGTTTTTTTTCAGGTGTTCTTGCGTAAGCAGCTGAGGCGTCGCAGGAAGGCGCTCAACCACCGCAAGTTTCTCGGGGAGCTGACGCTCGCGCCAGGCGCGAAAGGCGCTCAGTTCGCCGTCGAGGGTCTTCATGACCCACGCCAGCACAGCAATGTCGTCGAGCATGCCGAACACCGGGATAAAGTCCGGGATCGCGTCAATCGGGCTCAGGAAGTACATCAACCCTGCCACTACCGAAATCAGCGCCTTGGGGCTGATGGCCCGGTACTCGCCGCGCCAGTAGGCCAGGCACAAGGCCTGGAGCAGCTTGAGGTCGTCCTTGAGCTTGCCCAGCCGGTTGCCCTGGCTCGAGCCTTTGGCGGCGACCGCGAACAGCAACGTCGGCAAGCGCCCACGGCCAAGCAGGCGAGCAGCCATGGGCAGGAAGCGGGTGAAATTAAACGGGGCTTTCATCGTCACTCCAGTTCCAGGCGACAGAAAAGGTTATCCACACAAATTGTGGATAACCTTGTGAACAGAGCCTATTTTCCAGGCTGAAAGCCACGTAATACAAGGCCTACAGTCAGATCGGGCGTTTTTTGCGCACATAAAAAAAACCCAAGAATTCATTGACTTGGAGATAATCTGCGTCTACCCGTACTCGGGTCTTTTATCAGACTGCTCTAGCCCGCATGGGTTCGGTTGAATTTGCCCTGGATTCAGCTGATCGTTCCCACGCTCTGCGTGGGGATGCCGCCTGTGGCGCTCCGCGCTTGCTGTTAGCGCTAGGCTTGAGCTATGCGCAATGGTGACGCAGAGCGTCACGGGATGCATTCCCACGCAGAGCGTGGGAACGATCGCAGAGCGTGGGAACGATCGCACGGGCCAGAAACAACAACGCCCCGTCGAGACGGGGCGTTGTGTGTTCAGGCGCTGATTACTTCTTGGCAGCAGGAGCCGCCGGTGCGTCAGGAGCGTCTGCCTTGGACGGGTCCTTGATGGCCAGCAGTTCCAGGTCGAATACCAGCACGGAGTTGGCTGGAATCGCCGGGCTCGGGCTCTGCGCGCCGTAGGCCAGGTCGGACGGGATGTACAACTCGACCTTCTCGCCAACGTGCATCAGTTGCAGGCCTTCGACCCAACCTGGAATCACGCCGCTGACCGGCAGGTCAATCGGGCTGCCGCGATCCACGGAGCTGTCAAAGGTGGTGCCGTTGGTGAGCTTGCCGGTGTAGTGAACAGTCACTACGTCGGTAGGCTTGGGTTGAGCACCGTCGGCTTTCTTCACGATCTTGTATTGCAGACCGGAAGCAGTGGTGACAACGCCGTCTTTCTTGGCGTTTTCTTCGAGGAATTTCTTGCCGGCAGTTGCCGACTCTTCGCTCATCTTGGCCATACGCTCTTCAGCACGTTTTTGCAGTGCGGCGAAGGCTTCGACCAGCTCGTCGTCTTTCAGCTTCTGTTCTTTCTTGCCGACGGCATCTTCGATGCCTTGGGCTACCGCTTTGGAGTCCAGGTCATCCATACCTTCTTGAGCAAGGCTTTTGCCCATGTTCAGGCCGATACCGTAGGAAGCTTTTTGCGCCGGGGTTTTCAGCTCTACGCTGGTTTGCGAATCACAACCCGCAAGTACCAGGCTAACCAGGGCCACCGCCGCCGCCAACCGATGCTGTTTCATGCTATTTCCTTGTTCGTGTGCCAAAAGGGCATTCGAGTAAAGTCGCGAGCTTATCAGGCGGCCACGACCAATGGCTACCGGCATGTGAGCAGGAAACTTCTGATAAGTTCACGTGTTTAAAAGCATTTTCATTCAATCCAGGGCCCTGCAACGGACGGCAGCAGCGCTGGAACGAGACTCATGGCCACTTGCCGCACTGCTGGCCTGATGGCATAAGAACGCTACAACTCGACAAGGATAGTTATCTTGCGCATTTTTTCCCGTGTTTTGCTGATGATTTTCATACTGCTGGGCCTGGTCCTGGCGGTGGTGCTCTATTACGTGGTCAACCCGAAGCTGCCGGTCTACGTGCCGGTGGAACAGGTGCACTACCAGGATCAATGGAGCGCCGCAGATCGCCAGACCTACTATTTCACGCCCCAGGGCACCCAGGTCAAGGGCCTGCGTTATGCCTGGTTTACCGCACTGGAACTGCCGTTCTCCGAACAGCGTTTCGCCACGCCCGAGTACCTGGCGCGCTTCGGTTTCCTGGTAGATCCCAGGCAAGTGCCGACTGCACAAAACCCCGGCAACCTGCCGGTGGGTTTCGCCCGGCATAAAAATACTGGCAGCAATGATGAGTTTCTCGACATCACCTGCGCCGCCTGCCACACCGGCCAGTTGAACTTCAAAGGCCAGGGCCTGCGGATCGACGGTGGCCCGGCGCAACATGTGCTGCCGTCCAGCGTGCCGACCCTGCGCGGCGGCAGCTTCGGCCAGGCACTGGTCGCCAGCCTGGCCTCGACCTACTACAACCCGTGGAAATTCGAGCGCTTTGCCCGCACCGTGCTGGGCCATGACTACGACGACCAGACCGCAGCGCAACTGCGCCAGGACTTCAAGAAGTCCCTGAACAACTTCCTCAAAGTTGCCTGGAACGACACCCACCGTGGCCTCTACCCCACCGAAGAAGGCCCGGGCCGCACCGACGCCTTTGGCCGTATCGCCAACGCCAGCTTCGGCGACGCCATTTCCCCCGACAACTACCGCATCGCCAACGCCCCGGTGGACTACCCGCAACTGTGGGACATCTGGACCTTCGACTGGGTGCAATGGAATGGCTCGGCCCAACAACCCATGGCCCGCAATATCGGCGAAGCCCTGGGCGTCGGCGCCACCCTGGACTTCTTCGACAGCGCCGGCCAGCCGCTCCAGGGCGATGCGCGCTACGCCTCCAGCGTGCGGGTTCGCGACCTGAATACCATCGAAGAAACCCTGCAACGGCTCAAGCCACCCACCTGGCCCGAAGACCTGTTCGGCGCCATCGACAAACCGCTGGCCGCCCAGGGTCGCGCACTGTTCGCGGAAAACTGCGCCGCCTGCCACGTGCCAGCGGTGTCCCAGGTCGATGGCCGCCCGGTGCGACAATTGAAAATGCTCCCGGTGGAGGTGATCGGCACCGACCCCGCTACTGCCAACAATATCGCTGACCACCGCTTCGACCTCAGCGCCCTGCAATGGGACCCGGCGGAGTTGGCGAAAATGAACGTCGAACTGCACCCCACGCCCACCGAGCCGCTGGACCTGCGCAGCCTCTCTTCAGCCAAAGGCCTGGCCTACATCACCGCCTTTGTCGAAGACCACGCCTACCGTGCCGCCGGTGTGACACCTGCCGAACGCCCGCGCCTGGACGGCTTCGGCCTGCCGATCGGCGTACGCGAATTGCGTGCCTACAAGGCACGGCCCCTGGCCGGGGTGTGGGCGACACCGCCGTTCCTGCACAACGGCTCGGTGCCGACGATCTACCAATTGCTCTCGCCTCAGGACGAGCGCAGCCCGACCTTCTATAAAGGCACCTTCGAATACGACCCGCGCCACCTGGGCTATCAAACCGCCGCGTTCCCCAACGCGTTCCTGTTCGATACGCGCATCACCGGCAACCACAACAGCGGCCACGAATTCCGTGCCGGGCAGCGTGGCAACGGGGTGATTGGCCGAGGCTTGCTGCCCCAGGAACGCTGGGCGCTGCTGGAATATTTGAAAGTGCTGGGCGGCCCGCTGGAACAGCAACTGCCCTGACCCAACCGACTTCGCAGAAAAGGATTTTTAAATGCTCGCTCGACTTTGGCTGCGCCTCGGCGCGTTTCTCGGCAAGACCCTGTTGTGGCTGGTGGGCCTGGGCCTGCTGGGCTGGTTGCTGTCCACCCTGTGGTTTGCCTGGCAGCACAGCGGCCCGGTATCGCCGGATGAACAGATCCCGCCGGGTGAAGCGGCCATGACCCAGGGCATCATCCAGACCGCCGTGCGCATCGTCGACCAACACCGCGAAGGCACGCGTTACCTGCGGGATGCGCATGCCAAGGCCCATGGCTGCGTGAAGGCCGAGGTCAGCGTACTGGCGGACCTCGACCCGGCCCTGCGCCAGGGCGTGTTCGCCGAGCCGGGCAAGACCTGGCAGGCGATGATGCGACTGTCCAACGGCAATGCGTATCCGCAGTTCGATAGCATCCGGGATGCCCGGGGGATGGCGATCAAGTTGCTGGACGTGCCAGGCAAACAGCTGCTGGCGGATCAGCAGGCGCGGGGTGAGCAGGACTTTGTGATGTTCAGCCATCCGAACTTTTTCGTCAGTGATGTGGCGGAGTATGCGCAGAACATTTCGGCTCAGGCCGATGGCAAGAAAGTCATGGCGTTTTTCCCCGGGGTGGATCCGCGCAGTTGGCAGGTGCGGCATTTGTTTATCGCGCTGGCGACGTTGGCGCCGCCGCCGGTGAGTCCTACGCAGACGACGTATTTCTCGGTGTCGCCGTATAAGTTTGGGGCGGCGAATGCGAAGTTTCGGGTGGCGCCGGATCCCCAGGGGTGTCCTGCGTATGTGCTGCCCAAACAGAATCAGGACCTGCCGAACTTTTTGCGCAGTGCGTTGAATCAGCAACTGTCGACGGACCGGGTGGCGGCGTGTTTTGTGTTGCAGATTCAGCGGCAGAATCCGCAGAAGTTCATGCCGATCGAGGACACCAGCATTGAATGGAAAGAGAGTGATGCGCCGTTTGAGACGGTGGCCAAGGTGGTGATTCCGGCGCAGGATTTTGATACGCCGGCGTTGAATCTGGCTTGTGATAATCAGTCGTTTAATCCGTGGTTTGGGGTGGAGGCGCATCGGCCGATTGGGGGGATTAATCGGTTGCGTAAGGCGGTGTATGAGGCGGTCAGTGATTATCGGCATAGCCGGAATTTGTAGCTCCGCGGTATTGGGTGCATATCCGTTGCTGCGGTTATGGCCGCTATTGGTTCCGCTCTTACAGCGGCTCACTTTTGAAGAGCGCAAAAGTAAGCAAAACGCTCTTGC
>NZ_JBYSWF010000011.1:0-120543 GCF_058780865.1 Pseudomonas sp. GP01-A4 | reverse complement strand
AATGAGTGTCCGGATCAGCGTGGAATCACTGTCCGGATGCGCGTGGAATGGGTGTCCGAGTCAGCGTGGAATCCGCACGGTATACGCAGGACCAGAAGCAGCGCCCCTATAGATGCATAGATAGCCCACTCCTTGAGATCTGCCCGCACGATCCACAGCATATGCAGCAAACCAAGCCCGAGAATCACGTAAACCAAACGATGCAGTTTCTTCCAGCGCGCACCAAGGCGACGCTGACTGTATCGGTTGGAGGTGACTGCCAGCACCAATAGAGAAAGGAATCCCAAGGTACCCACAATAATGTAAGGCCGCTTCCGTAGCTCAACCCCCAACTGCGACCAATCCAACCCAAGGATAAACACGCAGTAAGCAGCGAGATGCAAAACCACATAGGCAAAGCACCACAATCCCAGTTGCCGTCGCACGGCGATCCACCCCGCCCAACCACTGAGCTTCTGCAACGGTGTCATACCCAGGGTTATTAACAACAGAATCAAGGTGCCAAGCCCGAGCCGATCCATCAGCACCTTGCCCGGGTCAGGTCCCAGCGCAAAGCTCCAGGCCTCGTACAGCCAGAACAGCGGCCACACCGCCGCTGCTATAAAGACGCCGATGCGCCAGATCGGATAGCGCATCAATAGTTCTTCCGCAGATCGAGGCCCGTATAAAGAGAAGCGACTTCATCGGCGTAGCCGTTGAACATTTGTGTCTCACGCACATTGGGACTGAACAGCCCGCTGGGCAACCGCCGCTCCCGCGCCTGGGTCCAACGCGGATGGTCGACGGTAGGATTCACATTTGCGTAAAACCCATACTCACTCGCGGCAATACTTTGCCAGGTGGTTTTCGGCTGCTCGCTGACCAGGCTGATGCGCACGATCGACTTGACGCTCTTGAATCCGTACTTCCACGGCACCACCAACCGCAACGGCGCGCCGTTCTGGTTCGGCAGCTCCCGCCCATACATGCCCACCGCAAGGATCGCCAGGGGATTCATCGCCTCATCCAATCGCAGCCCTTCTACATAAGGCCAGTCGATCAAGGCGAAGTTGGACCGCTGCCCCGGCATGCTCTTGGGGTCCTGCAGGGTTTCAAAACGAATGTACTTGGCGTTCGAGGTCGGCTCGACGTGCTTGAGCAGTTCCGATATAGGGAACCCTATCCACGGAATGACCATCGACCAGGCCTCTACACAGCGCAGTCGATAGATTCGCTCTTCCAACTGATAGGGCTTCATGAAGTCTTCAAGCGCATAGCGCCCAGGTTTGGCGACCTCACCATCTATCACCACACTCCACGGCTCAGTCTTCAGAGACCCGGCATTGGCTGCAGGGTCGCCCTTGTCCGTACCGAACTCATAGAAGTTGTTGTAGTGGGTTGCGTCCTTGAAAGGGGTGATGGCCTCGTCCTTGACGGTAATCGCCTGCCATTTGGTACCCGGGAGCTTTTCGGCAAACCAGCCAGGTGCATTGCCCGGCTCGACATCGGCATAACGTGCCGCATCATCCGCACTGGCCCAACGCGGCAGGCTGCTGGCAGCCAGGCCGGCAAGCGCACCACCGAGCAAGCTGCGGCGAGAGAAATAGAGGGATTCAGGCGTGACATCCGATTCTTGGCAATCAGACGCTTTGGGAAACTTGATTAACATGGCAACTCCGCAGCTTTGGAGGACAGATGCACCAATAGACTGCGGAGTATGGGGGAAATTACATTAAGGCAACGTTTTGCGCTGACGAAGATGCAGCAAGTACTGCACCGGACCAGACGCGGCATAGACGAGGAAAGCCAACAGCAGGATTCGCGGCGGATCACTGAAGACCACGGCAAACACCAGCACCACTGCCAGGATGGCCACAAACGGCACGCGCCCTTTGAGATCCAGCTCCTTGAAGCTGTTGTACTTGATGTTGCTGACCATCAGCATGCCGGCCGCCGCGACCATCAAGGCCACCAGGAACGACATCTTGGAACCCTGGATACCGTAGTCGCTGAATGCCCAGACAATACCGGCTACCACACCCGCCGCAGCCGGACTGGCCAGGCCAATGAAGTAGCGCTTGTCGGCAGTCCCCACCTGGGTATTAAAGCGCGCCAGACGCAATGCCGCGCCCGCCACATAGATGAAGGCAACCATCCAGCCAACCTTGCCCATATCACCCAGCGCCCAGGCAAATGCGAGCAGCGCCGGCGCCACACCAAAGGCAACCATGTCCGACAGCGAGTCATACTCGGCGCCGAAGGCACTCTGGGTGTTGGTCATCCGCGCAACCCGGCCATCCAGGCCATCAAGGACCATGGCGACGAAGATCGCAATCGCAGCAAAACCAAAGTACTTGCTGGCCCCGGCCGCATCGCCGGCCGCCAACGCACTCTGGGCACTCATGGAATTGATGATGGAGTAGAACCCCGCGAACAGGTTCGCAGTGGTGAACAGATTGGGCAGAAGATAGATGCCACGATGCCGGACTTTACGGCCTTCAGCATCGTGCCCTTCTTCGACATGTTCATCGATCGGTAGCAGGCTTTCGGCGTCAGAGGCCTGGTTTGGCTCTTCGGGACGTTCGCTCATGGACTTTACCTTGCAACGGTGTGAAAAATTTCGACAGAAACTTGCGGCGAGTGTTCGCCCGCAAACGATGCAGCTTTATACCAGAACCTGCCCCGCAAACGAAAAAACGCGGCCTAAGCCGCGTTTTCCCTTGATACGTACGACTTAGTTTTTGGCTTTGTCGACGATCTTGTTGGCACCGATCCACGGCATCATGGAGCGCAGTTGCTCGCCGATGATCTCGATACCGTGAGCGGCGTTGTTACGACGCTTGGCGGTCATCGAAGGGTAGCCGGTTGCACCTTCGCTGATGAACATTTTGGCGTATTCGCCGTCCTGAATACGTTTCAGGGCGTTGCGCATGGCCTGACGGGACTCGGCGTTGATCACTTCCGGGCCAGTCACGTACTCGCCGTATTCGGCGTTGTTGGAGATCGAGTAGTTCATGTTGGCGATACCGCCTTCGTACATGAGGTCAACGATCAGCTTCAGTTCGTGCAGGCATTCGAAGTAGGCCATTTCTGGCGCGTAGCCAGCTTCAACCAGGGTTTCGAAACCGGCTTTGACCAGCTCAACGGTACCGCCGCACAGAACGGCTTGTTCGCCGAACAGGTCGGTTTCAGTCTCGTCCTTGAAGGTGGTTTCGATGATGCCGGTACGACCGCCACCCACGCCAGCAGCGTAGGACAGTGCGACGTTCTTGGCGTTGCCCGAGGCGTCCTGGTAGATCGCGATCAGGTCAGGGATACCGCCGCCTTTGACGAACTCGGAGCGCACGGTGTGGCCCGGTGCTTTCGGCGCGATCATGATCACGTCGAGGTCGGCGCGCGGCACAACCTGGTTGTAGTGGATCGCGAAGCCGTGGGAGAAGGCCAGGGTGGCGCCCTTCTTGATGTTCGGCTCGATTTCGTTCTTGTACAGCGCGGACTGGAACTCGTCCGGGGTCAGGATCATGACCAGGTCGGCAGCAGCAACAGCAGAAGCAACGTCAGTCACTTTCAGGCCGTGGGCTTCAGCCTTGGCAACAGTGGCCGAGCCTTTGCGCAGGCCAACGGTCACGTCAACGCCGGAATCTTTCAGGTTGCACGCTTGGGCGTGGCCCTGGGAACCGTAGCCGATGATGGCGACTTTTTTGCCCTGGATGATCGACAGGTCACAATCTTTATCGTAATAAACTTTCATGAGGTTCCTCTATATATCCAGGCCGTTTAAGGCCATTCGCTAAATTTGAGTTAGATGCTGAGTACTTTGTCGCCACGAGCAATCCCGGTGACGCCACTGCGTACAGTTTCCAGAATCGAGGCCGTCCCGATCGACTGGATGAAGCTGTCCAGCTTGTCGCTTGTACCGGTCAGTTGAACGGTATAAACGCTGGCGCTCACATCGACGATCTGCCCGCGATAAATGTCGGTAGTGCGCTTGATCTCGGCCCGTTGTGCACCCGTAGCCTTGACCTTGACCAGCATCAGCTCACGCTCGATGTGGGCACTCTCCGACAAGTCGACCAGCTTGACCACTTCGATCAGCTTGTTGAGGTTCTTGGTGATCTGCTCGATCACCTCATCATGGCCAACGGTGGTCAGCGTCAGACGCGACAAGGTCGGGTCTTCGGTCGGCGCCACCGTCAGGCTTTCGATGTTGTAGTTGCGTTGCGAAAACAGTCCGACCACACGTGACAGAGCGCCCGGTTCGTTCTCCAGAAGCAGGGAGATAATGTGCCGCATGATTAGGTACGCTCCGTCTTGTTCAGCCACATATCGCGCATGGAGCCGTCTTTGATCTGCATCGGGTAGACGTGCTCGCTGGTGTCGACCTGAATATCGAGGAACACCAGGCGGTCCTTCATGGCGAACGCCTCTTCCATCATCGGCTTCAAATCCTTCAGATCGGTGATGCGCATGCCGACATGGCCATAGGCTTCAACCAATTTGACGAAGTCAGGCAGAGACTCCATGTAGGAATGGGAGTGACGGCTGCCGTAGCTCATGTCCTGCCACTGGCGAACCATGCCCAGTACACCGTTGTTCAGGCAGACGATCTTCACCGGCAAGCCATATTGCAGGCAGGTCGACAGTTCCTGGATGTTCATCTGGATACTGCCTTCGCCGGTGACGCACGCAACGTCAGTATCCGGAAAGCTCAGCTTCACACCCATGGCCGCAGGGAAACCAAAGCCCATCGTGCCCAGGCCACCGGAGTTGATCCAGCGGTTAGGCTTGTCGAACTTGTAGTACTGCGCCGCGAACATCTGGTGCTGGCCCACGTCGGAGGTCACAAAGGCATCGCCTTTGGTCACTTCGCACAGGGTTTCGATCACGGTCTGTGGCTTGATGACGCTGCCATCACCCTTGTCGTAAGGGAACAGGCCGCGATCACCGCGCCACTCGTCGATCTGCTTCCACCAGCTGGCAACGGAATCCTTGTTCGGGGCTTCGCCGATTTCCTTCAGCGCAGCGACCATTTCGGTCAGCACGCTTTCCACAGGACCTACGATAGGCACGTCGGCCTTGATGGTCTTGGAGATGGATGCCGGGTCGATATCGATGTGGATGATCTTGGCATTCGGGCAGAACTTGCTCGCGCCATTGATCACCCGGTCATCGAACCGCGCACCGACGGCGAGGATCACGTCAGCATGGTGCATGGCCAGGTTGGCGGTGTAGCTGCCGTGCATGCCGAGCATGCCGACGAACTGACGGTCCGAACCCGGGAACGCGCCAAGGCCCATCAAGGTGTTGGTGACTGGCAGGTTGAGCAGCTTGGCCAGTTCGGTCAGCGGTGCAGAACCGCCGCCCAGAATCACCCCACCACCCGAGTAGAGCACTGGACGCTTGGCCGCCAACAGCATCTCTGCCGCCTTGCGGATTTGCCCCGAGTGCCCGCGAACGGCCGGGCTGTAGGAACGCAGCTTGGCTTTCTTCGGGAAGATGTATTCGAATTTTTCCGCCGGGTTGGTCATGTCTTTCGGGATATCGACCACTACAGGACCCGGGCGACCGGACTGTGCGAGGTAGAACGCCTTCTTCATGACTTCCGGGATTTCCGAGGCATGCTTGATCATGAAGCTGTGTTTCACGATCGGCCGGGAAATACCGATCATGTCGGTTTCCTGGAATGCATCGGTACCGACCATGGTGCTCGCCACCTGGCCAGAAATGATCACCATCGGGATGGAGTCCATATAGGCCGTCGCGATGCCGGTAATGGCATTGGTCGCGCCAGGGCCGGAAGTCACCAGTACCACACCGGCTTTACCGGTGGCACGGGCGTAACCGTCAGCCATATGGGTAGCAGCTTGTTCGTGGCGAACCAGGATGTGGGTAACAGCCGGTTCCTTGAACAGTGCGTCGTAGACATGCAGCAGAGCACCACCTGGGTACCCGTAGATATAGTCGACGCCTTCGTCACGCAAAAAGCGGACGAGCATCTCACCGCCAGATAAAAGCTCCACGTTGTTCACCTCTAAAACGCCAGAATACCGTCCGTTAAAAACCGACGGGTCTTAATAGGTTTACTTCTCAGCAGAGCATGAGCGACGGTGGTCGCCGACTACGTCAGCACTGACTGAGCAAGTATTGGGAGCGTCCCAAGTGTTGCGGGATTTTCCCACCCAGCGCGAGGTAACGCGTTGCGGGTGTAACAGGTCGGCGCGGGTGTGCGCCTCATGATCTGCTGAGTGGGTCTGCTTCTGGCAGTCCCTCTACAGCGGACTTTGGATTCTTCTGTTTCAGCCCCTCCAAGTCAAGCAATAATTGCGCTTTTTTCCAACTAAGCGCATGAGAACGTAGAAGAAAGGGGCTTGAGGAGGGATAAAACTCGCCTGAATGGCGCAAAGCGGTAGAAATATGCGCAAGACTGCCGGAAAAACCGGCAGCCAGGCAATTAACGAGCGTCGACGATCAGTTGATCGAACTTTTTCAGCGCAGTCCGCAGGCCAAGGCTCTCAAGTGGCCGATCGGCGTAAACCATCTCGGCCATCTCCAGAATCCCCGACGCATTGGGCAATGGCAGGTCCTGTTCGAGGATTTGCTTCATCCGTGTCAGGAAAATCCATTGCAGCCACTGGTGAAAGTCCAGTTTGTCGACGGAAAACGGCTCAACACTGCTCAAGGCTTCAGCACTGGGGGACACTTCGTCCCACCAGCCCTGCAAGCGCAGTTCGCGCTCGATCAACAACAACTGTTCGGCAATCGCCGGAAAGCGTGCATCCATCAGAGGCTTACCTTGGCTTTTTGCCGAGCCTGGGCGGCGCCGGCAGCATCGCCTTGCTTCTCGCGGGCATCACCGATCAAGCTCCACAGGCTGGCCTGCAGGTCTGGACGGCCATTGGCCAGGGTCAGGCCGCGGCGGGCAAATTGTTCAGCTTGCGGGGCATCGCCCTGGGCCATGCGAACCTGAGCCAGGCGGTATAGCACTTGCGGTTCACGCGGTGCCACGCGCTGGGCGCGCTCGAGGCTCGACGATGCGCCGTTCAAATCGCCACCCGACTGCTGCTGTTGGGCAGTGGTGAGCAACGCCAGCACCGGGCCATCCAACTGCTCATCGGCTGACAGACCGCCGGCACTGCTGGCGGAAGGAATTCCACTCGGCGTCGACGGCATGTTGTAGGTGCCCTGGTTGATCGGTGCCGTTTGAATCGGCGTGGCGTCGATCGGGCCCGATGTACTTGGGCCTGGGGTCCACGGCTGAGTACTGATCGGAGCCGAGGTGGCAGCACCGCCACCCGGGATCATCACCACTACACCAGAGTCCTGAGGCACGGCTTGCGCCTGGGGCCGGGCCTGGGCAGGGCGGTTGGTAACGGTTTGGCGGAAGCCGCCGTTGGCCGAGATCCGGTCGTTGTTGGACACCGTTGTACTGGAGTCCACCACCGGAATAGAGCCCCGCTCCACGCTGGCGCAACCACCGAGCAATGCCAAAACTGTAATAGCTGGAATCAACAACTTGTTCACGTGAAACCCTCTTTGCTTAATTCATCCAGCCCTTGACCCAATCCATCACCGATTCAGCACTGGCGGGCGCACTGGCTCCGCACGCTGCACCGGGTGGTGGCTCGCTGCCGCGAATATACGGCATCTGCACCGCGCCCGGACAGTTGGCATCGGAACCCTGGCCGGTGTGCGGATCGATCCAGGCCTGGACGATATTGTCCGGCTGCGGCATGTTCAGCGGCAGTGGATCGGCTTTTTTCATGAAACTGGTCCATACCTGCAACGCGCCGGTGGCACCGGTAAACGGCGTCTTGCCGTTGTCATCACGCCCCAGCCAAACCACTGCCAGCAGGTCCTGGCTGAACCCTGCGAACCAGCTGTCCCGCGAATCGTTACTGGTACCGCTCTTGCCGGCCAGTGTCAGGTTGGCCGGCAGCACGTTGTAGGCCGAGCGTCCGGTACCTTCGCGCATCACGCGCTGCATGGCGTTCTGGATCAGATAGATCGAGGCCGGGTCAAAGCGTTGCTGAATCTGGAACGGATAACGCTTGAGCGGTTCGCCTTCGGCCGTCAACACGCTCCGGATCCCACGCATCGGCGTATTGAAACCACCGTTGGCCAGGGTCTGGTACATGGTCGCCACTTCCATCGGGCTCATCGCACCCGCACCCAACAGCATCGATGGGAACGCCGGGAACTCCCGAGTGATGCCCAACCGGCCGAGCGTCTTGAGCACGTTCGGCACGCCCAGCTCAAGGCCGAGGCGGGAAGTCGAGATGTTGTAGGAATGCGCCAAGCCCTGGTATAGGAAAATCGTACCGTGGGAGCGACGATCAAAGTTATGCGGCGTCCACATCTGGCCATCAGCCCCTTTGACCGACAGCGGGTCATCGGACAGCCAACTGGTCAGCGTGTACTTGCTCGGTTTTTCCAGCGCGGTCAGGTACACCGCCGGCTTGACCAGCGAGCCAATCGGCCGCACCGCGTCCAGCGCCCGGTTGAACCCGGCAAAGCTGGCCTGGCGACTGCCGATCATGGCCTGGACTTCGCCGGTTTCCGGGTTGGTCACCACCATCGCAGCCTCGACGTCGTCAGAGCCTTTACGACCTGTCAGGCGTTTGAAGGTGTCATTGACCGACGCTTCGGCCTTCATCTGCAGGATCGGGTCGAAACTGGTGAAGATCCGCAGGCCTTCTTCGGTCAAGTCTTCGTCGCGGTAGTCTTCACGCAGTTGGCGTTTGACCAGGTCGATAAAGCCCGGGAAGGAGCTGTCGGCGAGCTTGCCGCGGGTGGTTACACCCAGTGGCATTTTCTTCGCGGCGGCCACTTGTTCAGGGGTGGCGACACCTTGCTGCTCAAGTACATCCAGCACCAGGTTACGGCGCTCCAGCGCCCGCTCCGGGTTGCGACGCGGGTTGTAGTAGGACGGCCCCTTGACCATGCCCACCAGCAGCGCCACCTGGTGCAACTTCAGCTCGGACAACGGCTGGCCGAAGAAGAACTGGCTGGCCAGACCAAAACCGTGGACGGCACGCTGACCGTCCTGGCCAACGAATACTTCATTGAGGTACGCCTCAAGAATTTCCTGCTTGCTGTAGTGCAGCTCCAGCAGCATCGCCATCATGGCTTCGGTCAGCTTGCGGGTCAGACTGCGCTCGTTGGTCAGGTAGAAGTTCTTGACCAATTGCTGTGTCAGCGTACTGCCGCCCTGGGTCATCTTGCCGCCCGAGGTGTTGACCCAGATGGCGCGCGCGATGGACTTCGGTGATACGCCCCAGTGGCTGTAGAAATCCCGGTCTTCGACGGCGATCAGAGTATCCAGCAGGTAAGGCGGCACCTGATCGATCTTGATCAGGATGCGGTCTTCCAGGTTTTTCGGATAAATCCCACCGATCATTAAGGGTTCCAGGCGCACCACCGGCAACTTCGAGCCGTTGAGCGAGGACAGTTCGGCTACGTAGTCGCCAGAGAAACGCACGCGCACCGGCTGGGGTTTTTCCAGGCCTTCATAGAACTGGAAGCCGCGGGTGTTCAGGTCAACCGTGTTGCCGCTGACGGCAGCGGCGCCGGGGCCATTGCTCACGGGTTCGCGGCGATAGCCCAGGGCATCGAGCTCGGTGAGGAAGTCATCCTTGCTCAGCTTCTGGCCGCTGAACAGTTCCAGCGGGCGCGCGTAGACCTTGGCCGGAATGGTCCAGCGCTTGCCGGAGAACTTCTCCTGGACCACGGCATCGAGGTAAACCGCGAAGCCGGCGATCACGACAAGCCCTACCAGGCTGAGCTTAAGCGCCCAGCCCAGCCAAGGGCGCAGGCCGCGGGAAGGAGGTTTTTTACGGGAACGGGGAGATCGGGTACGAGTCATGGCGGCGGATTATACGCACTTTATTGATGACCAACATGAGCCGGACAGCGGTTTGCACGACCGCCTGTAGGAGCCATAATGCCCGCCATGAATTTTCCCAGACTCTGAAGGATCGCCCGTGAGCCAGTCCCTGATTGCTGCCCTGCAAAACCCGGCCCTGTTTCCCCATCCGGTGGATCAGTTCCAAGTCATCGAGACCCATATTTCCTGGGTCCTGCTCACTGGGCCCTATGCTTACAAGATGAAGAAGCCGGTGAATTTCGGTTTCCTCGATTTCACCACCCTGCAAGCCCGCGGACACTTCTGCAATGAAGAGCTGCGCCTCAACCAGCGCCTGACCGATGATTTGTATCTTGAAGTGTTGCCGATCACCGGTAGCGCCGAGGCACCGCAGCTGGGCGGCGACGGTCCGGTGGTCGACTACATGCTGAAAATGCGCCAGTTCCCGCAAAGCCAACTGCTCAGCACTCTGCAGGCCAACGGCGAACTGACCAGCGCGCACATCGACGAAATGGCCAGGCAGATCGCGCATTTTCACCTGAATGCCCCGAAAGTCCCGGCCACTAACTCTGCTGGCACGCCGCACGATGTCATGGCACCGGTGCTGCAGAACTTCGAGCAGATCCGTCCGTTCCTCAGCGACAAGGCCGACCTGGCACAACTGGACGCCTTGCAGGCCTGGGCTGAAAGCAGTTTCGAGCGCCTCAAGCCACTGTTCGAACAACGCAAGCTCAACGGCTTCACCCGCGAATGCCACGGTGATATCCACCTGGGCAACGCCACGATGATTGATGGCCACGTGGTGATCTTCGACTGCATCGAGTTTAACGAGCCGTTCCGCTTCACCGACGTGTATGCCGACACCGGCTTTTTGGCGATGGACCTGGAAGACCGCGGCCTCAAGAGCCTGGCACGACGCTTCATCAGCCAGTACCTGGAGCTGACCGGCGACTATCAAGGCCTGGAAGTACTGAACTTCTATAAAGCCTACCGCGCCCTGGTACGCGCGAAGATCGCGCTGTTCAGCATGCCTTCCGAGGCGGACGCGGTGCAGCGCGCTACCACCCTGCGCCAGTACCGCAACTACGCCAACCTGGCAGAAAGCTACAGCACCATTCCATCGCGCTTCCTGGCCATCACCCATGGCGTATCGGCCGTTGGCAAAAGCCATGTTTCCATGCGCCTCGTAGAAGCATTGGGGGCGATTCGCCTGCGTTCGGACGTAGAGCGCAAGCGCCTGTTCGGCGAGCAGAAGGTCGAGAACACGCCGCAGGCCGGGATCTACGCCGCAGACGCCAGCGCCGCGACCTACGCGCGCCTGAACGAAATCGCCGACACCGTACTGCGCGCCGGTTTCCCGGTGGTATTGGACGCGACCTTCCTCAAGCGAGAACAACGCGACGCGGCGGCCAAGATCGCCGAGGCCACCGGCGCGCCATTCCTGATCCTTGACTGCAATGCGCCACAGGCGGTAATCGCCGCTTGGCTGGCACAACGTCAGGCGGACAAGAACGACCCTTCCGACGCCACCCTGGCCATCATCGAAGAACAGCAGGCCACCCGTGACCCGCTCAGCGCCGAGGAGTTGCTGCTCAGCAAGCGCGTGGAGACCAATGAAAGCGGGACCCTGGACGCATTGGTGGCACATATTCGCCAGCGTCTGCCGGGGCTGTAAGAAATATTTCTTGGTCGTGCAGCCTTCCGGGGCTCACGGCCGAGAAATAGTGGCACTATAATGGCGCCATAATTCCAACACGGGAGTCGCCATTGTGAGCCAGCCGAAGCTACTTGATACCCCGCTGTACGCGCTTCTGCATAAAGATGATATCCGCGGCTTCAACCAGGAGCGTCCGAAAGACGGCACCATCGATATGCGCGGTGGCGACTTTCGCGGCCTGGACCTGCGCGACCTGAATGCCGAGGGCGTGGATTTCACCGACGCTTATTTCCGCTCCGCCGACTTGCGCGGCCTGGATTTGCGCGACTGCCCCCTGGAAGGCGCGAGCCTGGCGCATGCCCAGATCTCCGGCACTTATTTCCCCCCTGAGTTAAGCGCCGATGAGATCCTGATGTCCGTCAATTTCGGCACACGCCTGCGCTACCGCACTCGCTAAACCGCTACATCGGCTCCCGGCTACGCACAGGGCGTACCGGGGGCGTCACCCTTTCCTACGCTAAAACCCCCGCCTGCCTTAGAAGCTTTTAGGTCGTTGCCGACCAAAGAACTACGCTTTTCCTACTGAGCGCTACACTCCTTTCAGGCTTGCCTGGTCACGATACCCACCGAACCATTCGGCCGTCGCAAGGAGGCTTGATGAATGATGAGCTGCAACACCTGAAAAACCTTGGCAAGACGTCGGCGCAATGGCTGCATGCGGTGGGCATCCACAGTGCGTCCGACCTACGCCGCCTGGGGGCAGTCGACGCGTACCGTGCCGTACGCACCCGCGGTTTCAGGGCATCCAAAGTGTTGTTGTATGCCATTGAAGGCGCGCTGATGGATGTGCACTGGAATGACATTCCCGTTGAACGCAAGGAAGCTTTAAATCGTCAATTGGACGCTCTGACCGCACGCCAAAAGAATTGAGACGCCAACTTGCACCCGCGTTTACGGGGATTCCAAACAGAAGTTTGAGGAAATTCGCAGAGGCCGCAAAAACAAATGTTGACTCTCAAATGAGAATCGTTATGATTATCACAACTGGTCGCGAGATCAGCCGATAACTGAAAGACCATTGGTTCGGACTCTCAGATTATCTCCTCATCAGGCTAATCACGGTTATTTGACCCGGCTCTTGCCGGGTCTTTTTTTGCCCATAAAAAACTGCGGCGATTTTCAGCGGGCAATGATCAACGGATGGCCGAGCTCCGGATGCGGCTGCACCAACACATCCAGCCCGAATACCGCCCTCAGCGGCTCAGGCCGCAACACCTGTGCCGGTGTGTCCAACGCATGGGGCCGGCCATCCTCCAGTAACAGGATGCGATCACAGTAGCGCGCCGCCAGGTTCAGGTCGTGAAGGATCACCAGCACCGCCGCGCCACGGTCGGCAAAGCGCCGGATCGCCTGCAAGGTGGTGTGCTGGTGCAGCGGGTCAAGCATTGATGTCGGCTCATCCAGCAACAAGGTCTGCCCCGCTTCACCCGGCCATAGCTGCGCCAGCACCCGTGCGAGGTGCACACGCTGCCGCTCGCCGCCCGACAACGCCAGATAGCTGCGCCCGCTCAAATGGCTAACGTCGGCAGCCTGCAAGGCAGCATTGATGATTTCATCGTCACGCACCCGGCCCGTCTGATGAGGCAAGCGCCCCATGCCCACCACCTCTTCGACGCGAAAGGCAAAGTCCAGGGTCGAGGTCTGCGGCAACACCGCCAGCCGCTGGGCACGCTGCGCTCCGCCCCAGTCCTTCAACTCACGCTGATCCAGCCACACACGGCCTTGGTCGGGCTGCAACTCGCCGCATAACGCACCGAGCAATGTACTTTTTCCCGCGCCGTTGGGGCCCAATACGCCGAGCACTTCTCCTGGCAGCAGGTCCAGGGTGATGTCCGCCAGCACAGTTTTGCGCCCACGGCGGATCTGCAGGTCTTCTACTCGCAGCATCAGGCGCGCCCTCGTAACAACAGGTAGAGGAAAAACGGTGCACCGATAAACGCGGTCACAATGCCGATCGGTAATTCCGCCGGCGCCAAGGCCAGGCGCGCCACCAGATCGGCAAACAACAGCAAACTCGCCCCCGCCAGCACCGAGGCTGGCAGCAGCACCCGATGATCCGGCCCCGCCAGCAGGCGTACCAGATGCGGCACCACCAGCCCGACAAAGCCGATCATCCCCGCAGCCGCCACGGCCGCGCCCACGCCCAGCGCGGTGCAGAACACCAGTTCGCGCTTGAGGCCTTCAACATCAATGCCCAAGTGACTGGCTTCCGACTCACCCAGCAGGAGTGCATTCAGCGCCTTGGCCCGGCGTGGCAGCCACAGTGCTACGCCGGCGCTGACCAGCAGCAGCGGCCATAAGCGCGAGTAGCTGGCGCCATTCAGGCTGCCCAGGTTCCAGAACGTCAGGGTGCGCAAGGTAGCGTCATCTGCCAGGTAGGTGAACAGGCCCACCGCCGAACTGGCGAGCGCCGTCAGGGCGATACCCGCCAGCAACATGGTCGCGACGTTGGTTTGACCGTTGCGCCGCCCCAGGCGATAGACCAGCGCTGTTACCCCCAAACCGCCGAGGAAGGCACACAACGACAGCAGATAAGGCCCGAGCGCATCCGGCAAACCGCCAAAAAACGAACCACCGACAATCGCAATCGCCGCGCCCAACGCCGCACCGCTG
Source organism: Pseudomonas sp. GP01-A4 (assembly GCF_058780865.1). Taxonomy (NCBI): domain Bacteria; kingdom Pseudomonadati; phylum Pseudomonadota; class Gammaproteobacteria; order Pseudomonadales; family Pseudomonadaceae; genus Pseudomonas; species Pseudomonas sp. GP01-A4. Next base: position 106,372 of record NZ_JBYSWF010000011.1, on the reverse strand, counting down.
GAAACCCCGACCAACCCGGGATCAGCCAAGGGGTTGCGAAACAGCCCCTGCATTGCAACGCCGGAAAGCGCCAGAACCCCACCGACGGCCAATCCCAGCAACGTACGCGGCAGGCGAATCTGCCCGAGGATCAGCTCCGCCTGCTCCAGGCCTTGGGCCTCGATTGGCACACCCATCAAGCGTAAGGCTGCCCGCAGTGTGTCCATTAACGGCAGACTCACCGGCCCCAGGGCCAATGACAACCAGATCGCCAGTACACACAGCAGACTCAAGCCGATAAACAGGGTTCGCGGTTTAACCAGAGTGGTCATGGGGCGGTATTAGCCTGAGACGGATAGAACCCGGCAGACAGCTTCACCAGGCTTTGCGGCAAGCGTGGCCCAAGCCCACCCACCAGCAGCGTCGGGTCCAGTTCATAGACGCGTCCATTCTTGGCCGCTGGCGTCGAAGCCAGGATCGGGTTTTCCTTGAACAACGCGGCGCGGGCCGCATCCCCGGTCAAAGCGCGATCGGCAAACACCAGCACCTCAGGATTGAGCCCCGCCAGCGACTCTACGGAAAACGGCTTGTAACCATCGTGGGTCGCCAGGTTGTGGCCGCCGGCCTGCTGCAACATCCAGTCAGCCGCCGTGTCTTTGCCCGCAATCAGCGGTTTGCCGCCGGCATGTCCCAGCAGCAACAGCACTCCAGGCGCCTTTTGAGTGGCCTGGGCCTTGGCCACCCAGTTCTTTTGTTGGTCAAGTTGTTGCTGATAGTCACTGAACAGTTCTGCAGCCTTCGCTTCGTTACCCAGCAGCTTGCCCAAATGCTGAAGGTTGCCCTGCAGCGTCGGCAGATCCGGCTCGGCTGAAAACAGCTCCACTTTCACACCGGCATTGCGGATTTGCGCCAACACCGGTGGCGGCCCCATTTCCTCGGTGCCCACCAGGATTTGCGGGCGCAGGCTCAGAATGCCTTCCGCCGACAACTGACGCTGGTAACCAATGCTCGGCAACGCCTTGAGGGATTCCGGATGCTGGCTGGTGGTATCCACGCCCACCAGCTTTGACTCACCGCCCAGGGCCGTCACCCATTCCGACAACGCACCACCGGCGCTGACCCAGCGTTGTGGCAGTTCAGAGGCCTGGGCCCCAGCGTTGACCAGCAGTCCGACAACGAGCGCGATAGCACTGGCACTCAGGCGCATAAAAGGGTTTCCTTCCAAGGGGTGAGCCCGCTGAAACACTCGCAATGTGACAGATCAAGGCTGCCGGACATCGTACAGAGCGCCCAGTCAGCTTACGGGCGAAGCCGGCATTTGATAATTGTTTGCATTTGCACGTCAAGCACCGGGCTCTGCGGCAAAAACCAGGATAGCCTTGTAGCCCGCAAACGGCGGCACTTAAGGATCGATATGAAGTTTCTCTGCGCCTCCAGCGAACTCACACCCAACGCCAGCCTCGGTTTCGATATCGACGGCCGCAAGCTGTTTGCCGTGCGCCGCGAAGGCATTGCCTACTTCTATATCAACCGCTGCCCGCATCGCGGGGTGCCGCTGGAATGGCAGCCGCACCAGTTTCTCGACCCCAGCGCCAGCCTGATCCAGTGCGCCACCCATGGCGCGCTGTTCCTGATCGAAAGCGGTGAGTGCGTCGCCGGCCCTTGCGCCGGCCAGAGCCTGACAGCCCTGCCCGGACGCGAGGATGAACAAGGCCTGTGGGTGCAACTCTAATCGCCGAGCATTACTTCCAGGCGACGGTCGATGCAGATTTCCTCTGACGTCACTCGCACGCCATAGGCCAGCACCTCGACGCCCGCCGCCTTGGCCTCACGCAACGCTGCCGCGTAACCGGCATCAATTTCTTCGGCAGGACGCACCGCATCGATCCCCGAGAGGTTGACGCAGTACAACTGCACTGCCCGTACACCCTCACGCGCCAGATGCGCCAGCTCACGCAGATGCTTGGCACCGCGCTGGGTCACGGCATCGGGAAACGCCGCCGTCGAGGTCCCGTCAAACCCGAGGGTGACGCTTTTGACTTCGACATACGCCGCGCCCGCCGGGTAGTCCAGGCGGAAATCGATCCTGCTGTTTTCCTGGCCGTAGGCGACTTCGCGTTTCAAGGCAGTAAAGCCATTGAGCTCGGTGATAACCCCCGCGCGCAGCGCTTCTTCAACCAACTGATTGGCCCGCGCCGTGTTCACACACGCCAGGCGCCCTTGTGGGGTTTCGCTGATTTCCCAGGTGCCTGGCAGCTTGCGCTTGGGGTCATTGGAGCGGCTGAACCAGACCTGGCCACCTTCCACCATGCAGTTGAACATCGAGCCGGTGTTCGGGCAGTGAATGGTCAACAACTCGCCGGTAACGGTTTCGATATCGGCGAGAAAACGCTTGTAGCGGCGGATCAGCCGGCCTTCTTCAAGGGGAGGATTAAAGCGCATCAGCCTTGCCAACTCCGCAGGCCGCGGGCAATCCGTTCAACGGCTTGCTGTAGGCGATCAAGGTTTTGCGTGTAGGCAAAACGCACATGGTGACCGGCTTGATAACGGCCGAAATCCAGGCCCGGCGTGAACGCAACGTGCTCGGTTTCGAGGAAGTGCCGGCAGAACGCGAAGGCATCGCCGCCAAATGCGCTGATATCGGCATACAGGTAGAACGCGCCTTCCGGCTCCACGGCAATACCGAAACCCAACTCGCGCAGGGCTGGCAGCAGGAAGTCGCGACGCCGGCCAAACTCGGCCCGGCGGTCTTCAAGAATGTTCAATGTTTGCGGGGTAAAGCAGGCCAGGGCCGCATGCTGGGCCATGCTCGGCGCGCTGATGTAGAGATTCTGCGCCAGCTTCTCCAGTTCACCCACCGCAGCAGGCGGCGCCACCAGCCAGCCCAGGCGCCAGCCGGTCATTCCGAAATACTTCGAAAAACTATTTAGAACGAAGGCTTCATCGTCGACTTCCAGCACGCTGGCGGCATCGGTGCCATAGGTCAGGCCGTGGTAGATCTCATCCACCACCAAATGCCCATTGCGCGCCTTGATGGCGCTCGACAACCCCGCCAACTCGTCCCGCGTCAGGATGGTGCCAGTAGGGTTGGCAGGCGACGCGACCAACGCGCCCACGCTGTCCTGATTCCAATGGCGCGCCACCAGGTCGGCGGTCAGTTGATAACGCACCTCGGGGCCGACCGGGACCAGTTGGGCCGCGCCCTCCACCAGCCGCAGGAAGTGGCGGTTGCAGGGGTAGCCTGGGTCTGCCAGCAGCCAGTGCTTGCCGGGGTCCACCAGCAGGCTGCTCGCCAGCAACAAGGCTCCCGAGCCGCCGGGTGTAATCAGAATTCGCTCGGGATCGATGCTCAACCCGTAGCGCTGCTGGTAGAAACCGCTGATGGCTTGCCGCAACTCCGGTAGCCCGCGGGCCGCGGTATAGCGGGTCTTGCCATTGGCCAGCGCCGCCTGCCCGGCCTTGATGATGGGTTCGGCGGTGGTGAAGTCCGGCTCGCCGATTTCCAGGTGAATCACGTCGTGACCGGCGGCCTGCAATTCATTGGCCCGCGCCAGCAACGCCATGACATGGAAAGGTTCGATAGCGCGGCTGCGCGCACTGTAGGGCTGAGCCATTAGCCTTCCTTAACTCTGAGGACAAACCCCGATTCTACCCAACCCGCCGCGCAAAACCTGCTCTATTGCCCCAAGACATGTAGCAAGCACGGCAAGCAACTACCTGCAAAACAGCTAAAATCAACATTCGAGACCGTACAAGCCCGCCCTGCTGGGGCCTGCGGCGGTTTGCAAGCCAAAGGAGACGGTGCCTCGACAACCGGGAGTGGCGCACCCCGAATCTATCTGGTAAGTTCGCCCGCTTGCAGCCGCAGGGCCGGCAGGTGTCGGTGATGTTGCAATCCTGCGCAATGGATTAGAAGAGTGAGAGGCGGTCCATTCATGCCCACCCAAGCAAAGCAACAGAGCATCAGCGGCTTCCAACCCTACGTCGAGGCGAAGGGTGAGGAATACATGGGCAAGCCCATGCGCGAACACTTCTCCAAGATCCTGAAGCAGTGGAAACAGGACTTGATGCAAGAGGTTGACCGTACCGTTGACCATATGAAGGACGAAGCGGCCAACTTCCCGGACCCGGCAGACCGTGCCAGCCAGGAAGAAGAGTTCGCCCTTGAACTCCGCGCCCGTGATCGCGAGCGCAAGCTGATCAAGAAGATCGACAAGACCCTGCAACTCATCGAAGACGAAGAGTACGGCTGGTGCGAGTCCTGCGGCGTCGAGATTGGTATTCGCCGCCTGGAAGCGCGTCCTACCGCCGACCTGTGCGTGGACTGCAAGACCTTGGCTGAAATCAAGGAAAAACAGGTCGGCAAGTAATCATTGCCGGGCTGAACAAATGGGGCGTGCGAACGCCCCATTTTTGTTTCTGGCGTTTGCTGGTTTTCCAGTAATATCCGGCCCATGACAGCCTCCTCCTATATCGGGCGTTTCGCCCCCACGCCCAGCGGACACCTGCACTTCGGTTCCCTGGTCGCCGCCCTCGCCTCCTACCTCGACGCCCGTGCCAACCAAGGCCGCTGGCTGATGCGCATGGAAGACCTCGACCCGCCACGGGAAGAGCCCGGCGCCCAGGCCGCCATCCTGAATGCCCTGGAACGCTATGGTTTTGAATGGGACGGGGAGTTGGTCCGACAAAGCGAGCGGCACGATGCCTACGCTGAAGTGCTCAACCGCCTGTTCAATCATGGCCTGGCCTACGCCTGCACCTGCTCGCGCAAGCAACTGGAGCCCTATAACGGGATTTATCCGGGACTGTGCCGCAATGCCGGGCATGACCAGCAAGATGCCGCCATCCGCCTGCGAGTGCCGGAGTTGGAGTACCACTTTACCGACCGCGTACAAGGCGAATTCCGACAGCATCTGGGTCGCGACGTAGGCGACTTCATCATCCGCCGTCGCGACGGCCTGTATGCCTACCAACTGGCGGTAGTCCTCGATGATGCCTGGCAAGGTGTGACCGACATCGTGCGTGGTGCCGACCTGCTCGACTCCACGCCACGCCAACTGTATCTGCAAGAATTGCTGGGCCTGCGCCAACCGCGTTACCTGCATGTGCCGCTGATCATCCAGCCGAACGGTAACAAGCTGGGCAAATCCTACCGCTCACCGCCCTTGACCACTGACCAGGCCACGCCTTTGCTGTTAAGAGCACTGCGCGCCCTGGGCCAGCGGGCGGGCGACGAACTGCACCACGCCAGCCCACGGGAACTGCTGGATTGGGGCATTCAACACTGGGATGCCACACAGATCCCGCGCACACTCACGCTGGCCGAAGCGCAATTGCGCTGAAGGCGCTTGCAGCTTGCGAGCCATCCGTTACCATCGCCGCAGTTTTTCAATCAGAGGCCAACATGTACATCTATCGATTGGTCCTGCTGCTGGTCGTCGGGATCTACCTGTTTTCTCCCGCCATCATGGATTGGTGGATCGACGCCACAGGCGCCTGGTACCGGCCCTATCTGCTTTGGCTGATTCTGATCGTCGTGACTTTCATCCTGCAGAGCCAAAAAGATGCCGATGAGCTTTAGCCTGACCGAGATGCTGCTGATCAGCGCCGCCTACCTGGCCGCGTTGTTCGGGGTAGCCTGGATCAGTGAACGTGGGATGATTCCGCGGGCGATCATTCGCCATCCGTTGACCTACACCTTGTCGTTGGGCGTGTACGCGAGTGCCTGGGCGTTTTATGGCACCGTGGGCCTGGCCTATCAGTATGGATACGGCTTTCTTTCGAGTTATCTCGGGGTGTCCGGCGCGTTTTTGCTGGCGCCGGTGCTGTTGTATCCGATCCTGAAAATCACCCGCACCTATCAGTTGTCGTCCCTGGCCGACCTGTTTGCGTTCCGTTTTCGCAGTACCTGGGCCGGTGCACTGACCACGATTTTCATGCTGATCGGCGTGCTGCCGTTGCTGGCATTGCAGATCCAGGCCGTGGCCGACTCCATCAGCATCCTCACCCGCGAACCGGTGCAGCACCGCGTGGCATTGAGCTTCTGCGCGCTGATCACTCTGTTCACGATTTTCTTCGGCTCACGGCATATCGCCACCCGTGAGAAACATGAAGGACTGGTGTTTGCGATCGCGTTTGAATCGGTGATCAAGCTGATCGCCATCGGCGGTGTCGGTCTGTACGCGTTGTATGGCGTATTCGACGGCCCGCAACAGCTGGAACTGTGGCTGCTGCAAAACCAGACCGCCCTGGCCGCACTGCACACGCCGTTGCAGGAAGGCCCATGGCGCACGCTGCTTTTGGTGTTCTTCGCCTCGGCGATTGTGATGCCGCACATGTACCACATGACCTTCACCGAGAACCTCAACCCGCGCTCGCTGGTCAGCGCCAGCTGGGGCTTGCCGCTGTTCCTGCTGTTGATGAGCCTGGCGGTGCCGCTGATCCTGTGGGCCGGCCTGAAACTTGGCGCCACCACCAATCCCGAATACTTCACGCTGGGCGTGGGTATTGCCGCCAACAGCAAATCCCTCGCATTGCTGGCCTATGTCGGCGGATTATCGGCCTCCAGCGGGCTGATCATCGTCAGTACCCTGGCGCTGTCGGGGATGGCGCTGAATCACCTGGTGCTGCCGCTCTACCAGCCGCCGGCCGAAGGCAATATCTACCGCTGGCTGAAATGGACCCGCCGGGCCCTGATCGTTGCGATCATCATGGCCGGCTATGGCTTCTACCTGTTGCTGGGTGCAGAACAGGACCTGGCCAACCTGGGGATTGTCGCCTTCGTTGCCACCTTGCAGTTCCTGCCGGGCGTGCTGTCGGTGCTGTACTGGCCGACCGCCAACCGCCGAGGCTTTATCGCCGGTTTGCTCGCCGGGATCCTGGTATGGACCGTGACCATGCTGCTGCCGCTGGTGGGCAACCTGCAGGGCTTCTACATCCCGCTGCTGAACATGATCTACGTGCTGGATGACACCAGTTGGCACATGGCGGCAATTGCCTCGCTGGCGGCCAACGTGCTGATGTTCACCCTGATCTCGCTGTTCACCAACGCCAGTCCCGAAGAAACCAGCGCTGCCGAAGCCTGCGCAGTGGACAACGTCCGTCGCCCGCAACGCCGCGAACTGCACGCGGCCTCACCCCAGGAATTCGCCACGCAACTGGCCAAGCCGCTGGGCGCCAAGGCCGCACAAAAGGAAGTCGAGCAGGCCCTGCGCGATCTCTACCTGCCGTTCGACGAGCGCCGGCCTTACGCCCTGCGCCGCCTGCGTGACCGTATCGAAGCCAACCTTTCCGGCCTGATGGGCCCGAGCGTGTCCCAGGACATGGTCGAGACCTTCCTGCCCTACAAGGCCGGCGGCGAAAACTACGTGACCGAAGACATCCACTTCATCGAGAGCCGGCTGGAGGATTACCACTCCCGCCTCACCGGCCTTGCCGCCGAACTCGATGCCCTGCGCCGCTATCACCGCCAGACGTTGCAGGAACTGCCGATGGGCGTCTGCTCCCTGGCCAAGGATCAAGAGATCCTGATGTGGAACAAGGCCATGGAAGAGCTCACCGGCATCGCCGCCCAACGTGTGGTGGGCTCGCGCCTGAACACCATTGGCGACCCGTGGAAAGAATTGCTCCAGGGCTTCATCAACCTGCCCGACGAACACTTGCACAAACAGCACCTGGCGCTGGATGGCCAGACCCGCTGGCTCAACCTGCACAAGGCCGCCATCGACGAGCCACTGGCGCCCGGCAACAGCGGCCTGGTGCTGCTGGTGGAAGACCTGACCGAAACCCAGATGCTCGAAGACAAGCTGGTGCACTCCGAGCGCCTGGCCAGCATCGGGCGCCTGGCCGCGGGTGTGGCCCATGAAATCGGCAATCCGATCACCGGTATCGCCTGCCTCGCGCAAAACCTGCGGGAAGAGCGCGAAGAAGACGGCGAAATCATCGAAATCAGCGGGCAGATTCTCGAGCAGACCAAGCGTGTTTCGCGCATCGTGCAGTCGCTGATGAGCTTTGCCCACGCGGGCGCCCATCAGAATCACGACGAAGCGGTGTGCCTGGCCGAAGTGGCCCAGGATGCCATTGGGCTGCTGGCCTTGAACCGGCGCAATTTCGAAGTACAGTTCTTCAACCTGTGCGACCCGGAACACTGGGTCGACGGTGATTCACAACGCCTGGCCCAAGTGCTGATCAACCTGCTGTCCAACGCCCGCGACGCATCGCCGGCCGGCAGCGCAGTACGGGTCAAGAGCGAGGCTTTCGAGCACACGGTCGATCTGATCGTCGAGGACGAAGGCAGCGGCATTCCACAGAACATCATGGATCGATTGTTCGAACCCTTCTTCACCACCAAGGATCCGGGTGAAGGTACCGGTCTGGGCCTTGCACTGGTCTATTCCATCGTTGAAGAGCATTATGGACAAATCACCATCGACAGCCCGGCTGACACCGAAAGCCAACGCGGCACCCGTATTCGGGTGACCTTGCCGCGTCATGTCGAAGCGACGTCCGCTGTGAACTGAGACCGTCGAGAGAGTTGAATCAATGCCGCACATTTTGATCGTCGAAGACGAAACCATTATCCGCTCTGCCTTGCGTCGCCTGCTTGAACGTAATCAGTACCAGGTCAGCGAAGCCGGCTCGGTGCAGGAAGCCCAAGAGCGTTTCAGCATTCCCACGTTCGACCTGATCGTCAGTGACCTGCGTTTGCCAGGCGCCCCCGGCACCGAGCTGATCAAGCTCGGCCAAGGCACTCCGGTGCTGATCATGACCAGCTACGCCAGCCTGCGCTCGGCCGTGGACTCCATGAAGATGGGCGCGGTGGACTACATCGCCAAGCCCTTCGACCACGACGAAATGCTCCAGGCCGTAGCGCGCATCCTGCGTGACCGTCAATCGGCCAGCAGCGCACCGGCTGAACGCCCGGCAGCGGGCAAGGCCGCCAATGGTTCTGAAAAACCCGGTATTGACAACAGTAACGGCGAAATCGGCATCATCGGCTCCTGCCCACCCATGCAGGACCTGTACAGCAAGATCCGCAAAGTGGCGCCAACCGACTCCAATGTACTGATCCAGGGCGAGTCCGGTACCGGTAAAGAACTGGTGGCCCGTGCCCTGCACAACCTGTCCAAGCGCGCCAAGGCACCGATGATCTCGGTGAACTGCGCGGCGATCCCCGAATCCCTGATCGAATCCGAATTGTTCGGCCATGAAAAAGGCGCCTTTACCGGCGCCAGTGCTGGCCGTGCGGGTTTGGTTGAAGCCGCCGACGGCGGCACGCTGTTCCTCGACGAGATTGGCGAACTGCCGCTGGAAGCCCAGGCACGCTTGCTGCGGGTACTCCAGGAAGGCGAAATACGTCGCGTCGGTTCGGTACAGTCGCAAAAGGTCGACGTACGACTGATTGCGGCCACTCACCGTGACCTGAAGAGCCTGGCCAAGATTGGCCAGTTCCGTGAAGACCTTTATTACCGCCTGCACGTGATCGCACTCAAACTGCCGGCCCTGCGTGAGCGCGGCGCCGACGTCAACGAAATCGCCACGGCCTTCCTGGCGCGCCAGAGTGCGCGAATCAACCGTACCGACCTGAAGTTTGCTGCCGATGCCGAGCAGGCGATTCGTCACTACTCCTGGCCGGGTAACGTGCGGGAGCTGGAAAACGCGGTAGAGCGTGCGGTGATTCTGTCGGAGAGCCCGGAAATTTCCGCCGAGCTGCTGGGGATCGATATCGAGCTCAGCGACCTGGATGATGATGACTTCATCGGTTTGCCACCGCAGCAAGGTGGCGGCAGTAACAACAGCCACGAGCCGACGGAAGATTTGTCACTGGAAGATTACTTCCAGCATTTCGTGCTGGAGCACCAGGACCACATGACCGAGACCGAACTGGCGCGCAAACTGGGCGTCAGCCGTAAATGCCTGTGGGAACGGCGCCAGCGCCTGGGTATCCCGCGGCGCAAGACCGGGGTTGCCAGCGAAAGCTGAGTGGGCTGCCCCCACAGGTAACACCCGCAGATGTGAAAAAACTGTTACCGCTGATTTTTCACGTAACAAAAGCCGGGGCTTACGGTAACGAAGCCCCGGCTTTTTTTCGCCTACAAAAAACCCGAAAACGCCCCAAACCCCTTATTTTGCTGGGCCTCGCAAAAGTTGGCACGCACCCTGCTATATGCTTAGTACAAAAACAATAACAAGCAAATGTACAAGACAATAAAAATAAGACGAATCGACTCACGCATAACAAAAACAACACGGCGGAGGCGCAGCTAACTGATTCTTTTGGAGAGGCGTTGCATTTGGGGCTTGCCCCGCAACCAGGCCGAGAACAACAAAAACTGCCCTAAGGCAGAGCCTGAACTGGTTGGATCGTAGATCAGCAACACAGCGACCAAAGCAATCCGTTTGCTCTTGGCTCCCGATTGGGAGTGTCATGAAGGTGAAGCTTCATGGCGAGGGCGATCAACAAAAACAAGAAGCCCGAAACCAATAATAAAAATAGAGCACGCAACTACTTCTGGGGGAGCTTCGGCTCCCCTTGTAGTTTCTGCGATTTGGCACTTGCCACCCTTCTTTTAAGCTTCTGGCTCAAGCCTTGCAGCTAGTTCCTACACCATCCCCTGACTAAATGCTAGAATCCCGGCCCATCATGCGGTCATTCTTCGTTATGGCCGAACATTCCTTCAAACAGTGCATCCCATGCTGAAGAAGTTGTTCCAGTCATTCCGTTCTCCCTTGCGTCGTACGCAACACAAACGCAGCACGCCTGAAGTGCTCAATAGCAGCCAGCATTCGCTGCAACGCGCCCAGTTCAGCCGTTATGCGGTGAACATCGTCGAACGTTTGCAGAACGCCGGCTACCAGGCCTACCTGGTTGGCGGTTGCGTGCGCGACATGTTGCTCAATATCACTCCCAAGGATTTCGACGTCGCCACCAGCGCCACGCCGGAACAAGTGCGTGCCGAATTCCGCAATGCGCGGATCATAGGCCGGCGCTTCAAGTTGGTGCACATCCACTTTGGTCGCGAGATCATCGAGGTCGCGACCTTCCGCGCCAACCATCCGCAAAACGATGAAGAAGAAGACACTAACCAGTCTTCCCGCAATGAAAGCGGGCGCATCCTGCGGGACAACGTCTATGGCACCCTGGAAGAAGACGCGCAACGCCGCGACTTCACCATCAACGCCTTGTATTACGACCCGGTCAGCGAGCGCATCCTCGATTACGCCAATGGCGTACACGACATCCGCAACAACTTGCTGCGCCTGATCGGCGACCCGACGCAACGCTACCAGGAAGACCCGGTGCGCATGCTGCGGGCCGTGCGTTTCGCCGCCAAGCTGAACTTCGGCATCGAGAAGCACACGGCCGCGCCGATTCGCGACCTGGCGCCGATGCTGCGGGAAATTCCCTCGGCCCGGTTGTTCGAAGAGGTGCTCAAGCTGTTCCTCTCCGGCTATGCTGCCGACACCTTCGAAATGCTGGTTGACCTGCAGTTGTTCGACCCACTGTTCCCGGCCAGCGCCGAAGCACTGGAGTACAACCCGACCTACACCCACACGCTGATCAGCGAAGCCCTGATCAACACCGACCTGCGCATCAAGCAGAACAAACCGGTAACCCCGGCGTTCCTGTTTGCCGCCCTGTTGTGGCCAGCGCTTCCAAAACGCGTCATGCGCTTGCAAGACCGTGGCATGCCGGCAATTCCGGCCATGCAGGAAGCCGCTCACGAGCTGATCGCCGAGCAATGCCAGCGCATCGCCATCCCGAAACGCTTCACCATGCCGATCCGCGAGATCTGGGACATGCAGGAGCGCCTGCCACGCCGCAGCGGCAAACGCGCCGACCTGCTGCTGGACAACCCGCGCTTCCGTGCCGGCTATGACTTCCTGCTGCTGCGCGAAAGCGCCGGCGAACAGACCGACGGCCTGGGCGAATGGTGGACCGACTACCAGGACGCCAACGACAGCCAGCGCCGCGAGATGATCAAAGAGCTCAGCAGCAAAGGCGAAGCCACCGGCGATGGCCCGAAAAAACGTCGCCGCAGCAGTGGCAGCAAGCGCAAACGCAGCGCTGGCGATTCATCGAGCGCGTCGGGCGAGTAAGCACGTGGAACGTATCTACGTCGGCATGGGCAGCAACCTGGCTGCCCCTGAACAACAATTGCGCGACGCCATCGAGGCCCTCGCGCAATTGCCGGACACCACGCTGGCGGGCGTCTCCGCCTTCTATCAAAGTGATTCCCTGCTCCCGGGCCAGCCGCGCTATACCAATGCGGTCGCGGCCCTGGACAGCGCGCTTGCACCACTGGAACTGCTCGATGCGCTGCAAGCCATCGAGAATGACCAGGGCCGCGAGCGTCTTGAGCGTTGGGGCCCGCGCACCCTGGACCTGGATGTCCTGGTGTTTGGCGACCGGCTGATCGATGAGCCACGCCTGAAGGTGCCGCACTATCAAATGCACCTGCGGGCGTTCGTGCTTTACCCGCTGGCAGAACTGGCCCCGGCCAGCCTGCAACTGGCCGATGGCCGCCTGCTCGGCGACCTGCTGGATGCCTGCCCGTTTGTCGGCCTGGAACGCCTGCCTTCAAACCTGTAGGAGCGAGCTTGCTCGCGAAAAACCTGAGAACACCGCTGGGCGCCAGGCTTCCCGCGTCATCATTGACGACCTTCGCGAGCAAGCTCGCTCCTGCATTTACTACGCATCATTTACTGCTGAATCGCATCAGTAACAGCGGTAACACCACCGCCGTAACAATGCGGTAACACATCCAATTGACTTCCAGAGTCCTCCTCACGACTATAGGCGTCCCGCTGCCGCCTACCCGGCGCTAAAGGGCGCAATCCAGGCCTTATAAGCACTGATCCTTAAGAAAGTGCGCCTGTATAAACGAAGACTCACGCGCGTTACTCGCTGTTTCCAAGCGCCTGAATGAGGACCCTTTTCATGCCAAACGTTACCCTGAGCACCTTGCAGAGCCTCAAGCTCAAAGGTGAAAAGATCACCATGCTGACCTGCTACGACGCCACTTTTGCCCAGGCCAGCAGCCAGGCAGGAGTTGAAGTGTTGCTGGTGGGGGACTCCCTGGGCATGGTTCTACAAGGGAATGACAGCACCCTGCCCGTCACCAATGATGAAATCGCTTACCACACGGCCTGCGTCAAGCGCGGCAACGAAGGCGCCCTCATCATTGCCGACCTGCCCTTCATGGCCGATGCCACCATCGAACAGACCCTGACCAACAGTGCTCAACTGATGCGTGCCGGTGCACACATGATCAAGGTTGAAGGTGCCGCCTGGCTCGCCGAGTCGATTCGTTTGCTGGCTGAACGCGGCGTACCGGTTTGCGCGCACATGGGCCTGACGCCACAGTCGGTGAATATCCTCGGCGGCTACAAGGTGCAAGGCCGCGGCGAAGCCCAGGCGCGCCAGATGCGGGCCGATGCCATCGCCCTTGAACAGGCCGGTGCGTGCATGATTCTGCTCGAATGCGTGCCAAGCGAGCTGGCAGCGGAAATCACCCAGGCCGTTAAAGTACCGGTGATCGGTATCGGCGCCGGTTCTGCCACAGACGGCCAGGTATTGGTACTGCATGACATGCTGGGCCTGTCCCTTACCGGCCGCGTACCCAAGTTCGTGAAGAACTTCATGGCGGGCCAGGACAGCATCCAATCAGCCCTCGCCGCCTACGTCAGCGAAGTCAAAGCCGTCACCTTCCCGGGCGCCGAACACGGATTCTCCGCATGAACACCGTCAAGACCGTGCGCGAACTGCGCGCCGCCGTCACCCATGCCCGCAGCGCGGGCAAACGCATCGGCTTCGTGCCCACCATGGGCAACCTGCACAGCGGCCATGCCACGCTGGTCACCAAGGCTGCGCAGCAAGCCGATTTCGTGGTGGCGAGCATTTTCGTCAACCCGCTGCAATTCGGCGCCGGCGAAGACCTGGACAAGTACCCGCGCACCCTGGCGGCCGACCAGGAGAAGCTCTTGCAAGCAGGTTGCAACCTGTTGTTCGCCCCGACCGTCGAGGAGATGTACCCCGACGGCATGGCCGGCCAGACTCGCGTCAGCGTGCCGCAACTTTCCGAAGGCCTGTGCGGCGCCAGCCGGCCCGGGCATTTTGAAGGCGTGGCCACGGTGGTCAGCAAGCTGTTCAACATGGTCCAGCCGGACCTGGCGATCTTTGGCCAGAAGGACTACCAGCAACTGGCGGTGATTCGCGCCATGGTCCATGACCTGAACATGCCGATCCAGATTATCGGCGAGCCGACCGTGCGCGCCGACGACGGCCTCGCGCTGTCGTCGCGCAATGGTTACCTCACCGACGAGCAGCGCGCGATCGCACCGGTGCTGTACCGCAGCCTCAGCCAGATTGCCGCCGCCATTGAAGCGGGCGACCGCGACTTCGCCAAACTGCGCGCCGCACAGGTCCAGCAGATCGAAGCGGCAGGTTTTCGCATGGACTACCTGGAGGTTCGCCAGGGCCTGCACCTGCGTCCGGCCACCGCCGAAGACAAGGACCTGGTGATCCTGGTCGCCGCCTACCTGGGCGCCACCCGGCTGATCGACAACCTGCATCTGCACCTGAACTGACCCCGCCGCACACCCCGCCTGTTGCACTGCCTGATCGGCCGGTATAAAAAAGTACCGGCCACAGCGCAGACAAAGCCAAGACAGATCGACACGCTAGGTTTAATGTATTCGCCCTACGCTCTTCGTTGGCGTTGACCGGAGCCTGTCATCTTCACAAAGACAGGACATTCCCGGCTTTCAAGTGTCCTAAAAGCAGTCCCAGCAATAAAAAGGAAACCCGCAGCGATGGCGTACTACCGCACTCCTCATGACGTTACCGCTCTGCCCGCCTGGCAAGCGCTCAATCAACATCGCCAAGCCATGCAGGATTTCAGCATGCGCGAAGCCTTTAATGCCGATCCCCAGCGCTTTACCCAGTTCACCTTGAGCAGCTGCGGACTTTTCCTCGATTATTCGAAAAACCTGATCACCAGCGAAACCCGCGACCTGCTGGTAGGCCTGGCCAAGGAAGTCGACCTTCAGGGCGCGATCAAGTCGCTGTTCAACGGCGAGCCGGTCAACTCTTCCGAAGGCCGTCCGGCGTTGCACACCGCGCTGCGCCGCCCAGTGGGTGACAAACTGTCGGTCAACGGCGTGAACATCATGCCGGACGTGCACAAGGTGCTGAACCAGATCACTGACCTGGTCGGCCGCATCCACGACGGCCTGTGGCGTGGCTACACCGAGAAGCCGATCACCGACGTGGTGAACATCGGTATCGGTGGCTCGTTCCTCGGCCCGGAGCTGGTGTCTGAAGCGCTGTTGTCCTACGCCCACAAAGGCGTGCGCTGCCATTACCTGGCGAACATCGACGGCAGCGAGTTCCACGAGCTAACTATGAAGCTGCGCGCCGAGACCACACTGTTCATCGTCTCGTCAAAATCCTTCAACACCCTCGAAACCCTGAAAAACGCCCAGGCCGCCCGCGCCTGGTACCTGGCCCAGGGTGGCTCGGAAGCCGAGCTGTATCGCCACTTCATCGCTGTATCGAGCAACAACGCGGCGGCCGTGGCCTTCGGTATCCGCGAAGAGAACATTTTCCCGATGTGGGACTGGGTGGGCGGTCGTTACTCGCTGTGGTCGGCCATCGGCCTGCCCATCGCGCTGGCCATCGGCATGTCCAACTTCAAGGAACTGCTGTCCGGCGCCTACACCATGGACCAGCATTTCCAGACCGCTCCATTCGAGGCGAACATGCCGGTGCTGCTCGGCCTGCTGGGCGTGTGGTACGGCAACTTCTGGGGCGCGCAGAGCCACGCAATCCTGCCGTACGATCACTACCTGCGTAACATCACCAAGCACCTGCAACAGCTGGACATGGAATCCAACGGCAAGAGCGTGCGCCAGGACGGTACGCCGGTTTCCACCGACACCGGCCCGGTTATCTGGGGCGGCGTAGGCTGCAACGGCCAGCATGCTTACCACCAGCTGCTGCACCAGGGCACCCAACTGATCCCGGCCGACTTCATCGTGCCGATCGTCAGCTTCAACCCGGTCTCCGACCACCATCAGTGGCTGTACGCCAACTGCCTGTCCCAGAGCCAGGCCCTGATGCTCGGCAAGACCCGCAGCGAAGCTGAAGCCGAGCTGCGCGACAAAGGCATGGACGAGGCCGAAGTGCAGAAGCTGGCACCGCACAAGGTGATCCCGGGCAACCGTCCAAGCAACACCATTGTGGTTGAACGCATCAGCCCTCGCCGTCTTGGCGCACTGGTGGCGATGTATGAACACAAAGTGTTCGTGCAAAGCGTCATCTGGGGCATCAACGCGTTCGACCAGTGGGGCGTGGAGTTGGGCAAGGAGCTGGGCAAAGGCGTCTACAACCGCCTGACCGGCACCGAAGAACAGCCTGCGGACGACGCGTCCACCCAAGGGTTGATCAACTACTTCCGCGGCCGTCACCGCGGTTGATGGTATCAGCACTACAATGAGGGTCTGAACCTGCGGGAGCGGACCCTTGTAGGAGCTGGCTTGCCAGCGATGCAAACACCTCGGTGAAACTCACTACCGAGGTGATGCAATCGCTGGCAAGCCAGCTCCTACGAGGGTCGCAAAGCTCCCCTCTTGTCGCAAAAAACAAGAATAAGGATCCCTCATGTTCGATATCAGCACGTTCCCCACCGCCGATGCCGTCCGCCGGGCTGCGCAACTCAGTCAAGAGGACTACCAGCGCCTCTACCGCCAATCCGTCGAACAACCCGATACCTTCTGGGCCGAACAGGCCAAGCGCTTTCTCGACTGGTCCACGCCTTGGCAGACCGTTCAGAAATCCGACATCAAGACCGGCGCCGCCCAATGGTTTGCCGGTGGCCAACTGAACGTCAGTTACAACTGCATCGACCGTCACCTGGCGCAACGTGCCGACCAGCCGGCCTTCATCTGGGAAGGCGATGATCCTGCAAAGTCTTCCAAAATCACCTACCGCCAACTCCACCAAAACGTCAGCCGCCTGGCCAACGTGCTGAAAAGCCGTGGCGTAAAGAAAGGCGACCGCGTGTGTATCTACATGCCGATGATTCCCGAGGCGGCCTACGCGATGCTGGCCTGTACGCGGATTGGTGCGGTGCATTCGGTGGTGTTTGGCGGATTCTCGCCGGACGCCCTGCGCGACCGCATTCTCGACGCCGATTGCCACACGGTGATCACCGCCGATGAAGGCGTGCGCGGCGGCAAGCCGGTGGCGCTGAAACAGAATGTCGACAAGGCCCTGGCCAGTTGCCCGGGTGTCAGCACGGTACTGGTGGTGCAGCGCACTGGCGCGGCAGTCAATTGGACTGAAGGGCGCGACCTCAAGTATCAACAGGCCCTGGATGCAGCCAGCGACGACTGCCCGCCCGAGCCGATGGATGCGGAAGACCCGCTGTTTATCCTCTACACCTCCGGCAGCACCGGCAAACCCAAAGGTGTGTTGCACACCACCGGCGGTTACCTGCTGCAGGCTGCGATGACCTTCAAGTACGTGCTCGATTACCGCGAAGGCGAAGTGTTCTGGTGCACCGCCGATGTCGGCTGGGTCACCGGCCACAGCTATATCGTGTACGGGCCACTGGCCAATGGTGCGACCTCGCTGATGTTCGAAGGCGTGCCGAGCTACCCGGACAGCTCGCGGTTCTGGCAGGTGATCGACAAACACAAGGTCAACATCTTCTACACCGCGCCGACCGCGTTACGCGCGCTGATGCGGGAAGGCCACGGGCCACTGGAAAACACTTCCCGCGCCAGCCTGCGCCTGCTGGGCAGTGTCGGCGAGCCAATCAACCCGGAAGCCTGGGACTGGTACTTCAATGCCGTGGGCGAACAACGCTGCCCGATTGTCGACACCTGGTGGCAGACCGAAACCGGCGGCATCATGCTCAGCCCGCTGGTCAGCGCCCAGCGGATCAAGCCCGGCTGCGCCACCCAGCCGATGTTTGGCGTGGTGCCGGTGCTGCTCGACGAGCAAGGCAAGGAAATCAGTGGCGCCGGCAGCGGCGTGCTGGCGATCAAATCCAGCTGGCCAGGGCAGATCCGCAGCGTGTACGGCGACCCTCAGCGGATGATCGACACCTATTTCAAACCCTACCCCGGCTACTACTTTACCGGCGACGGCGCGCGGCGCGACGAGGATGGTGACTACTGGATCACCGGCCGCATCGACGATGTGATCAATGTTTCCGGGCACCGCATCGGCACCGCCGAAGTCGAAAGCGCCCTGGTGCTGCATGATCAGGTCGCAGAAGCCGCGGTGGTCGGTTATCCACACGACGTAAAAGGCCAGGGCATCTATGCCTTCGTCACGCCCATGAATGGCGTCGAGCCCGACGACGCGCTGAAAAAACACCTGCTGGACCTGGTCAGCAAGGAAATCGGCAGCTTCGCCAAGCCCGAGCTGATTCAATGGGCGCCGGCCTTGCCGAAAACCCGCTCAGGCAAGATCATGCGGCGGATCCTGCGCAAGATTGCCTGCAACGAGCTGGACAGCCTGGGAGATACATCCACACTGGCCGACCCGAGCGTGGTGGACGGCCTGATCGACAAGCGCCTCAACCGCTAGGAACCCATGGAATTCATTCGCAGCCGCATCGAAAACCAGCTGATGAGCCTGACCGGCTTGTCGCTGGGCCAACTCGACCTGGAGAACCCCAAGGGCGATCCGGGTCTCTTTGGGCCGAACTCGGTGAGCTGGAAGGTCCATGGCGACTTCAGCAGCATGTTGATCGGCGGCATCAGCGCGTTGATGTTGCAGGCATTGCACCCGCTGGCGTTGGCCGGCGTGTGGGACCACTCGAACTTTCGGCAGGACATGCTGGGGCGGTTACGACGCACCTCGCAGTTCATTTCCGGCACCACGTTTGGTTCGCGGCGTGACGCCGAATGGCTGATCGAGAAAGTGCGCACCATTCACCTGCAAGTGGTCGGCCATGCACCGGACGGCCGACCGTATGCCGCCAGTGATCCCGAGTTGCTGACCTGGGTGCATGTGGCGGAGGTCAGCAACTTTCTCGCGGCCCACCTGCGTTATCGCAACCCGGATTTATCTGCGAGGGATCAAGACCGGTACTACAGCGAAATCGCCCTGGTGGCCGAGCAATTGGGCGCGCGCCATGTGCCGCGTTCGCGCCAGGAAATTTCCGATTACCTTGAGCGTATTCGTCCGCAACTGCTGTGTGACCAGCGCAGCCACGAAGTCCTGCGCCTGCTGCTCAACGCGCCGTCTCCCAGCACCCTGGCCAAGCCGTTTGGCTCGCTGATGATGCAGGCCGGTATCGACCTGCTGCCGGACTGGGCCAGCGACATGCTCGGGCAGAAGCAAAGCCCGATCCAGCGCCAGATGATTCGTGCCGGGGTCAGGCGCAGCGCGCCGTTGTTGCGCTGGGCCATGCGCAATGGTTCGGTGCAGCGGGCCCACAGGCGAATGGGCCTGCTGGAGCCATAACTGTTAAACTCCCGCGCCCCAATTACTCTGCAAGGCGCGCACTATGTCTTCCTTGAATCAGGCGCTGCGCGCCGCCCTCGATCATCGCCAGGACCTGCTCGCCGAGCTGCATGCACAAGGTACCGATTGCTATCGCCTGTTCCACGGCAGCCAGGAAGGCGCCGGTGGCCTGACGATCGACCGCTACGGCCCGCAACTGCTGGTGCAGAGTTTTCACCAGTCGCTGGAAAGCGACGACCTGTTGCACCTGCATCAAGCAATCAACCAGCACCTGGGGCTTGAACTGCTGCTGGTCTACAACGACCGCTCCCGGGGCAACTCGCGCATCGACCGTGAAGACACGGTGTACCGCGCCGAGCCCGCAGCCCTGGAAGACCTGGTCGGCCACGAATGGGGCCTCAATTACCGCGTGCGCGGCCGCCATGCCGGGCAAGACCCGCTGTTGTTCCTGGACCTGCGCAACACCCGCGGCTGGGTCAAGGCACACAGCGCCGGCAAAAGCGTGCTGAACCTGTTTGCCTACACCTGCGGCGTAGGCCTGAGTGCTGCTGCCGGTGGCGCTCGTGAGGTGTGCAACCTGGACTTTGCCGAGGGCAACCTGGCGGTCGGTCGCGAAAACGGTCAACTCAACCCGCAATTGCCGACGATGGAATTCATCCAGTCCGACTACTTCCCGGCAATCCGCCAGCTGGCCGGCCTGCCCATCAGCCAGCGTCGGGGGCAGAAGCTGCCGAGTTACCCGCGCCTGGAGCAGCGTCAATACGATCTGGTACTGCTCGACCCCCCCGCCTGGGCCAAGAGCGCCTTCGGCACGGTCGACCTGCTGCGCGACTACCAGAGCCTGCTCAAGCCGGCGCTGCTGGCCACGGCCGACAACGGCGTGCTGATCTGCTGCAACAACCTGGCGAAAGTCGGCATGGACGACTGGCGTGACCAGGTCCTGCGCTGCGCGGAAAAGGCCGGGCGCCCGGTGCGCGACTGGCAGGTCATGACACCCGGCGCAGACTTCCCGTCCCACGACCAGCAACCACCGCTGAAGACCCTGATCCTGCAACTGTAGGACTTGTCCCAAAAGGGCCAGGGCGCAGTAATAAAGGCCCGGCTCTTCGGAACCGTAAACCCGTGCCATACTCCAAGGCACTCTTGATTGACATAGATGGCGTCACATATGCCCAAAGGATTGATTCGCGCCGCTGGCGCCTTGCTGACCGCCCTTGCCCTGTACAGCTTGCTGGGCTTCCTGATTCTCCCCGGTATTGCCCTTCGCGTGGCCAACCAACAGTTGGCCAACTACGCCACGGTGCCGGCGCGTGTCGAGCGTATCGAGCTCAACCCGTTCAGCCTCGAACTGACCGTGTGGGGCCTGAATATCGGTGAGCCGGGCAAGGAGCAAGTGGCCTTTGAACGCCTCTATGCCAACCTGCAGATCGACAGCCTGTGGACCCGCGCCCTGCACCTGGCCGACGTACAACTCGACAAGCCCAAGACCGAGCTGCTGTTCGACAAATCCGGCCAGCTCAACCTGGCGCAGCTGTTCAAATTGCCAGCCAGCGAGCCAACGCCCACCGATCCCAACGCCAAGCCGTTTCCGCTGCGCATCGATAACATCAAGCTGGCAGCCGGCTATGTGCACTTCCAGGATTTGCGCCCGAGCGAGCCGATCGAGTTTCTCTACGACAAACTCGATTTCGAGCTGAAAAACCTCAGCACGCTGCCCGATGACAACGCCGACATGACCCTGGTGGCAGCCGGCCCTGAAGGCGGCCAGATCGACTGGACCGGCAACTTCAGCCTGATCCCGATCGCCTCCGAGGGCAAACTCAAGGTTACCGACGGCAAGATGAAAGTCTGGTGGCCGTATGTACGTGACGCGGTGCCGCTGGTTCTGGAAGACGGCATCCTCAACTTCAGCACCGACTACAAGCTGAGCCTGGCCAAGGAAACCGAGCTGAACCTGACCAACGTCGCCCTGAGTGTCGCGCCGTTTGCGATCAAGGCACCGGATGGCCGGCCGCTCGCGCGCCTGCAGAAGCTGGACGTCAGCGAAACCACCGTGGACCTGGCCAAACAGCAAGTGATCGTCGGCAAGATCCGCAGTAATAAACTCGAAACCTGGGCCGCCCTTGAAGCCGACGGCCAGTTGGACTGGCAGAAGCTGTTTGCCAGCCATCCGAGCAAACCTGCAACTGCACCCGCAGCCGAGCCAGCCACCGCACCCGCTACCGCCGACTCGCCAAAACCTGCACCGGCAGCGCCGAGCAAGCCTTGGCAAGTGCTGCTCAAGGACGTGCAACTGCGCGACTATCAAGTGCATCTGGCTGACCGCTCGGCCAAACCGGCAGTCGCCCTGGAAGTCGGGCCGCTGAACCTTGACCTGCAGGGTTTCGACAGCCTTAACCAAAGCCCTTTTACCCTCAAGCTCGATACCGGCGTAGGCAAACAAGGCAAGCTCGAGGCGACCGGCCAGGTCAACCTGAGCCCGGTCAGCGCCAAGCTGAAAGTGGACACCAAAGACATCGACCTGCGCGTCGCCCAGTCCTATATCAGCCCATTTATCCGCCTGGAACTGCGTAGCGGCATGCTCGGCAGCAACCTCGACGTGAACCTGAAAAGCACCGACCCCCTGGCATTCCAGGTGACCGGCCGGGCCCAGGTCGACCAGTTGCACACCCTGGACACCATGAAGACCCGCGACTTCCTCAAGTGGCAGCGCCTGGTGCTGGAAGGCGTGAATTATCAACATGGCGACAGCCTGTCGATCGACAAGGTCAACCTGTTGCAGCCCTATGCGCGCTTCATGATCAACGATGACCGCACCACCAACATCGATGACCTGCTGATCCCGCAGCCGGCCAACAGCCCCGGCAAGTCCGCGGCGAAACCTGCGGCCAGCAAAGAGAAGCCCCTGGGCATTCATATTGGTCAAATTGCGATCAACGACGGCTCGGCCAACTTCGCCGACTTCAGCCTGACCCCGAACTTCGCCACGGCCATCCAGCAGCTCAACGGCCAGATCGGCACCATTGACAGTCGCCAGGCCAAACCGGCGAGCGTCGACGTCAAGGGCAAGGTTGACCGTTATGCACCGGTCACCATCAAGGGCAGCGTGAATCCGTTTGACCCGATGGCCGCACTGGATATCGCCACCAGCTTCAAACGCGTCGAACTGACCACCCTGACGCCATACTCGGGCAAGTTTGCCGGGTTCCGCATCCGCAAGGGTCGGCTCAACCTTGACCTGCATTACGTCATCACCAAGGGCCAGTTGAAGGCCGAAAACAAGGTGGTGGTCGAGCAACTGCAACTGGGTGAGAAGGTCGACAGCGCCGACGCCGTGGACCTGCCGATTCGCCTGGCGATAGCCCTGCTCAAGGACTCCGACGGCAAGATCTCGATCGAACTGCCGGTGACCGGCGACTTGAACAACCCGCAGTTCAGCGTCATGCCGATTGTCTGGCAGACCCTGCGCAACCTGGTAGTGCGTGCGGCCACGGCGCCATTCAAGTTCATTGGCGGCCTGATCAGCGGTGGTGGTGCCCAAGACCTTGGCAACGTGTCGTTTGCGGCAGGCTCCAGCGAGCTGAGCAAGGATTCCCAGTCGGCCCTCGACAGCCTGGCCAAAGCCCTCAAGGAGCGCCCTGCGCTGCGCCTGGAGATCGAAGGCACCGCCGCTGCCAGCAGTGACGGCCCGCTTTTGGCCGCACAACGGCTGGAACGCGAATACCAGTACAACTACTACAAGATCCTCCAGCGCCGTGGCGACAAGGTGCCGGCCCAGGCGTCGCTGCTTGAAGTACCGGAAAAGGAAAAGGCGCCGCTGCTGGAAGGCATCTACCGCACCCGCCTGAAACAACAGCCTCCGGCCGAATGGAAAGACCTGAGCAATGACGAGCGCACCGCCAAGCTGCGGGACGGTGTGATCAAGTTCTGGAGTGGCAGTGACGTGTTGCTGCGCCAACTGGGCCAGGACCGCGCCAGCGCGATCAAGGACTACCTGGTAGACAAGGCGCAGCTGGAAGATGAGCGGGTTTACTTTATCGATGCAAACCTTGGGGAAGCGGAGAAAGATGGTCGGGTGGTAACACCGATGCATCTGGATGCCGAATAAACCGGCACCCGCTGAGCACCTGTGGCGAGGGGGCTTGCCCCCGTTGGGCTGCGTAGCGGCGCCAATGAGGGCGTCGCGGTCATTCTGGCGGATCAGCGTCGTCATACCAAGGGGCCGCTACGCAGCCCAACGGGGGCAAGCCCCCTCGCCACAAGAGCCTCGCTGACCTCCCCACTTTTCTACCCACAATAGAACAGGCCCCGACACAAGTGCCGGGGCCTGTAATGACCACATCCGTGTGGTCGGTCGCATGAACCTGTGAGGTGCATTGAGCGGATAACTAGACTCGCTCGTGGCCGCCTCCGCCTAGCTCAGGCGATTCGTTAAGCGTTACTCTGCTTTCAGGCCGTCGGCCGATACAGCTTTAACGCCTTTGATTTTCTTGGTGATGTTCACCGCGGTGGTTTTCTGCGCTTCAGTCACTGCGACGGTCGACGACAGGGAAACTACACCTTTGTTGGTTTCGACTTTGATGTCGGTGCCAGGAATACCTTTCTCGGTTACCAGGTCAGCTTTCACTTTGGTGGTGATCCAAGTGTCCGAGGTGGACTCTTTGGCACCAGCAGCTGCGCTTTTGGTTTTGTCGACGTTATCAGCCTTGGTAGCGCCGCCAGCCATCAGGCCGTCAGCCGAAACTGCGGTTACGCCTTTGATTTTCTTGGTGATCGCTACAGCAGTAGCTTTCTGAGCGTCGGAGATAGCAACTGTCGAGGACAGGGAGACCACACCTTTGTTGGTCTCAACCTTAATGTCCGAACCAGGAATACCTTTCTCGGTCAGCAGGTCAGCTTTGACTTTGGTGGTGATCCAGGTATCCGAAGTGGACTCTTTAGCCTTGGTGACTTCACCGGCCGCCAGCGTCATAGGGGCTTGGGAAGTCTGAGCAAAGGCTACGTTAGCACCCATGGCCAGGGTCAGAGCGGTAGCAGTAGCGAGAGCGAACTTCTTCATACGAGTAACTCCTGTTTTATTAAAAGTCTGCAGTACGTAAACCTTGATGCTGCAGCGTTAACAGGGATATTGCAGACAGTGTGCCAACTCGACGCGGCCAATTAAATCCTTATAAAACAACACGTTATGAAAACAGGTGATTTTCGGAATCGTGCAACTTGCATGAAGACGAACGTGCCTGCATGCAAGTTGCGGCTTTTGGGGTATGGCTAAACGCCTGATTTCGCGACACTTTCCAGCAGGCATAAAAAAAGGACTCCGAAGAGTCCTTTTTCAGCTTGCAGCGACGGGGTGATTAAACGCCCGAAGCCTTGGCTGCTGCTACGTCCTTGATGGACAGCTTGATACGGCCGCGGTTGTCCACGTCCAGTACCAGCACTTCCACTTCCTGGCCTTCTTTCAGGATGTCGGTCACTTTCTCAACGCGAGCATCGCTCAGCATGGAGATGTGAACCAGACCGTCCTTGCCCGGCAGGATGTTGACGAATGCGCCGAAGTCGACGATGCGCTCAACCTTACCGACGTAGATCTTGCCGATCTCGGCTTCAGCAGTGATACCCAGGACGCGCTGACGTGCCGCTTCAGCCGCTTCCTTGGTTTCGCCGAAGATCTTGATCGAGCCGTCGTCTTCGATGTCGATCGAAGCCTTGGTCTCTTCACAGATCGCACGAATGGTCGCGCCGCCTTTACCGATAACATCACGGATTTTGTCGGTGTCGATTTTCATCGCGATCATGGTCGGAGCATTTTCCGACAGTTCGGTACGGGACTGGCCAATGATCTGGTTCATCTGACCGAGGATGTTCAGGCGCGCTTCCAGGGCTTGGCCCAGAGCGATTTCCATGATTTCTTCGGTGATGCCCTTGATCTTGATGTCCATCTGCAGCGCGGTAACACCTTTGGCGGTACCGGCTACTTTGAAGTCCATGTCGCCCAGGTGGTCTTCGTCGCCCAGGATGTCGGTCAGGATGGCGAACTTCTCGCCTTCTTTAACCAGGCCCATGGCGATACCGGCAACCGGTGCCTTCATCGGAACGCCGGCATCCATCAGAGCCAGGGAAGCGCCGCAGACCGAAGCCATGGAGCTGGAACCGTTGGACTCGGTGATTTCCGACACAACACGAATGGTGTACGGGAACACGTCGGCGGCAGGCAACATGGCTGCAATCGAACGACGGGCCAGACGGCCGTGACCGATTTCGCGACGACCAGCGCCACCCATGCGACCACACTCACCTACCGAGAACGGAGGGAAGTTGTAGTGCAGCATGAACGGGTCTTTTTTCTCGCCTTCCAGGGTGTCCAGCAGCTGTGCGTCACGGGCAGTACCCAGTGTTGCAACAACCAGGGCCTGGGTTTCACCACGGGTGAACAGGGCCGAACCGTGGGTTTTTGGCAGAACGCCGACTTCGATGTTCAGCGGACGTACGGTGCGGGTGTCGCGGCCGTCGATACGTGGCTTGCCGTTAACGATGTTTTCGCGAACGGTGCGGTATTCGATTTCGCCGAAGGCTGCTTTGACTTCGCTGGAAGAAGGCTGGCCTTCTTCACCGGACAGCTTGGCAACAACCTGGTCCTTCAACTCACCCAGGCGAGCGTAACGGTCGGCCTTGATGGTGATGGTGTAGGCGTCGGAGATAGCGGTGCCGAACTCGGAGCGGATAGCGCCCAGCAGTGCGGTAGCTTCTGGCTGAGGAGCCCAGGTCCAGGTTGGCTTGGCAGCTTCAGCGGCCAGTTCCTTGACAGCGTTGATCACAACCTGGAACTCGTCGTGAGCAAACAGTACAGCGCCCAGCATCTGGTCTTCGGTCAGCTCTTTGGCTTCCGATTCAACCATCAACACGGCTTCCGAAGTACCGGCAACGACCATGTCCAGGCTCGAAGCTTTCTGTTGTTCGTAAGTCGGGTTCAGCAGGTAGCCGGTGCTTTCGTGGAATGCAACACGGGCAGCGCCGATCGGGCCATCGAAAGGAATACCGGAGATGGCCAGGGCCGCCGAGGTACCGATCATCGCAGCGATGTCCGGATCGGTCTTCTTGCTGGTGGAAACGACGGTGCAGACAACCTGCACTTCGTTCATGAAGCCTTCTGGGAACAGCGGACGGATCGGACGGTCGATCAGTCGGGAAGTCAGGGTTTCTTTCTCGGAAGGACGGCCTTCACGCTTGAAGAAACCACCAGGGATCTTACCTGCAGCGTAAGTCTTTTCCTGGTAGTGAACGGAAAGAGGGAAGAAGCCTTTGCTTGGGTCAGCGGTCTTGGCGCCTACAACGGTCACCAATACGGTGACGTCGTCGTCAACGGTAACCAGCACTGCGCCGGAGGCTTGACGGGCGATACGGCCTGTCTCGAGGGTAACGGTCGACTGACCGAACTGGAATTTTTTGATAACCGGGTTCACGGTGTCCTACCTTCTTTGTGGCTCTTGGGGAACTTGTCTTCTTGCGAAATTCTTGGGCAATGTCGGGAATCGGCCCAACGCCTGTCCAGGGTAAAACGTGTATCCAGATAAAACTTGAGGCTGGAAGCCTGCCATGGGCCAGCGGGAAACCCACTGACACACGACAGCCAACCAACCTCTAGCGCAATCGCTTATTAGCGACGCAGACCCAGGCGACCGATCAGAGTCTGATAACGACCCAGATCCTTGCCTTTCAGGTAGTCCAGCAGCTTACGGCGCTGGTTTACCATGCGGATCAGACCACGACGGGAGTGGTGATCTTTACCGTTGGCCTTGAAGTGACCTTGCAGCTTGTTGATGTTGTGGGTCAGCAGTGCAACTTGCACTTCTGGCGAACCAGTGTCACCAACAGCTTGCTGATAGTCAGCAACGATTTGTGCTTTTTCTTGAACGTCGAGAGCCATGAGGCAATCCTTTTTTCAGGAAACCACCCAAAGGGCAGTTTCAACAGGCCAGGGACAAATCCCTGTATCTAAAAATGAGTAGTGACCATGCCTGCTAACAGCCACCCTCGTTCCAGTTTGAGTAAAAGCTACTGCGCTTTTACCACAAACTGGTTTCGGTCATTCTGACCGAATCAGTCGACGCGGCGCGATGCGCCCGTCTTCGCTCACTTCACCGATACCGATAAAGCGACCGTTGTGATCTTGTACCCGCACCATGCCGAACTTCGGGGCATCCGGTGCACGTACCGGCTGGCCGTTAAGCCAGTAGAACGCGCTGTGCTCCGAGAAGTGCAGCAATGGCCAATCCAGTAAACCGCTGTCCGATGGCATCAGGAAGCGATCAACCGCTTCGTTGCCGCCTTCGGCATGCACTGCTTCCAGCTCTTCCAGCGTGACCGTCTGGGCCAGGGTGAAAGGGCCTGCCTGGGTGCGTCGCAGTTCTGCAACGTATGCGCCACAGCCTAGTTGCTCACCGATATCTTCCACGAGGGTGCGGATATAGGTGCCTTTGCTGCAGTCCACCGCCAACCGGGCGGTGTCGCCTTCAGCGGCGAGCAATTCCAAGCGCGCAATAGTAACAGAACGCGGTTCGCGCTCCACCACTTCCCCTGCACGTGCCAGCTTGTATAGAGGCTGGCCATCACGCTTGAGAGCCGAGTACATCGGCGGTATCTGACTGATTTGCCCACGAAAAGCAGGTAAGGCAGCTTCGATATCAGCACGACCAACGGTCACCTCGCGAACCTGCAAAACATCACCTTCGGCGTCTGCCGTGGTGGTGGTCTTGCCCAGTTGCATCAGGGTCTCGTAGCCCTTGTCGGAATCGAGCAGGTATTGCGAAAACTTGGTGGCCTCGCCGAAGCACAACGGCAACACGCCGGTGGCCAAGGGGTCGAGGCTGCCGGTGTGCCCTGCCTTCTCGGCATTGAGCAGCCAGCGAACCTTCTGCAACGCCGCATTGGAGGTAAAACCAATGGGCTTGTCGAGCAGAATGATGCCGCTGACATTACGACGGATACGTTTGACCTGAGCCACCGATTACTCCTTGGCGTCTTCAGGCGTGGCGGATTCCGGGTGCTGATTGTCTTCAGCCACGGCCCGCTCGATCAGTGCCGACAGGTGCGCGCCACGCACGACACTTTCGTCGTAGTGGAAGTGCAACTGAGGAACGCTGCGCAGCTTCATTTCACGGGCCAACTGCATACGCAGGAAACCTGCGGCGGAGTTGAGCACCTTGATGCTTTGCGCGATTTCTTCGCTGTTGTCCTGGCCCATCACGGTGATGAAGATCTTGGCGTGACCAACGTCACGGCTGACTTCAACGGCGGTGATGGTGACCAGGCCAACACGTGGGTCTTTTACTTCACGACGGATCAGCTGTGCCAGCTCACGCTGCATCTGATCGCCGATACGTTGGGTACGGCTGTATTCTTTTGCCATGTCTTGTTACCTGTTGCTGCCACACGGTGAAACCCGTGGGGTCTGAAAGCGGCAAACGCCCGGCCTGACAAAAGCCAGACCGGGCGTTGCGTTTAGAGTCCGGACACAGCGCCAGGCATTTGCATGCCCGGGCGCTGCGTGGCCCTTGAAGTACGCGAGTTAGAGGCTGCGAGCAACCTGGACCTTCTCGTAGACTTCGATCTTGTCACCCGCCTTGACGTCGTTGTAGCTCTTGACGCCAATACCGCATTCCATGCCGGCACGTACTTCGGAAGCGTCATCCTTGAAGCGGCGCAGGGATTCCAGCTCGCCTTCGAAGATAACGATGTCTTCACGCAGTACACGGATTGGACGGTTACGGTGCACAACACCTTCGATAACCATGCAACCGGCGATCGCGCCGAATTTCGGCGAGCGGAACACGTCACGCACCTCGGCCACACCCAGGATGTTCTCCCGGACGTCGCTGCCAAGCATGCCGGTGAGGGCTTTCTTGACGTCTTCGATGATGTCGTAGATGACGTTGTAGTAACGCATGTCCAGGCCTTCCTGCTCGACGATCTTCCGTGCGCCAGCATCGGCACGCACGTTGAAGCCGAACAGTACAGCGTTGGAGGCCAGCGCCAGGTTAGCATCGGATTCGGTGATACCACCGACACCGCCGCCGACCACACGCACCTGCACTTCGTCGTTACCCAGGCCATTCAAGGCGCCGTTCAACGCTTCGAGGGAACCACGAACGTCAGATTTGAGGACGATGTTAAGCGTCTTCTTCTCTGCCTGGCCCATGTTCTCGAAGATGTTTTCCAGCTTGCCGGCGTGAGCACGGGCCAGCTTGACTTCGCGGAACTTGCCTTGACGGAACAGAGCCACTTCACGGGCTTTCTTCTCGTCCGACAGCACGCTCATCTCGTCGCCAGCGTCCGGGGTACCGTCCAGGCCGAGGATCTCGACAGGGATGGAAGGACCGGCTTCCTTGATTGGCTTGCCGTTCTCGTCGAGCATGGCACGTACACGGCCATAGTTCGAACCGACCAGGACCATGTCGCCTTGGCGCAGGGTACCGTCTTGAACCAGAACGGTTGCAACCGGGCCACGACCCTTGTCGAGACGCGATTCAACCACAACACCACGACCCGGGGCCGATGGAGTTGCTTTCAGCTCAAGAACTTCGGCTTGCAGCAGGACAGCTTCGAGCAGTTCGTCTACACCGGTACCGACTTTCGCCGAAACCGAAACGAATGGCGTATCACCGCCCCACTCTTCGGAAGTCACGCCGTGAACCGACAGTTCGCTACGGATGCGATCGAGATCGGCGCCCGGCTTGTCGATTTTGTTCACTGCAACAACCAGAGGAACACCAGCGGCTTTAGCGTGCTGGACAGCTTCAATGGTCTGCGGCATTACGCCGTCGTCCGCCGCAACTACCAGGATCACGATGTCAGTCGCCTTGGCACCACGGGCACGCATGGCGGTAAACGCGGCGTGACCAGGGGTGTCGAGGAAGGTGACCATGCCGCGTTCGGTTTCAACGTGGTATGCACCGATGTGCTGGGTGATGCCGCCGGCTTCGCCTGCAGCTACCTTGGCACGACGGATATAGTCGAGCAGCGAGGTCTTACCATGGTCAACGTGGCCCATTACGGTCACGACTGGCGCACGGGAGAACGTCTCGCCTTCAAACTTCAGGGACTCGGCCAGGGAATCTTCCAGGGCGGTGTCGCTGACCAGGGTCACTTTGTGGCCCAGCTCTTCAGCAACCAGTTGGGCAGTTTCCTGGTCCAGTACCTGGTTGATGGTCGCTGGGGTACCCAGTTTGAACATGAACTTGATGATTTCAGCAGCCTTGACCGACATCTGATTGGCGAGGTCGCCAACAGTGATGGTCTCGCCGATCTGCACGTCACGCACGACAGGGCCGGTTGGGCTCTGGAAACCGTGGGCGTTGCGCTTCTTCAGCTTGGCCTTGCCGCGACCACCGCGACGGAAGCTGTCGCTTTCTTCGTCGGTAGTACGTGGGGCAACGCGTGGCGCTGGCGCCTTCTCTTTGACCGAAGCACGATGTGGAGCGTTTTTGCGCTCACCATCGCCACTGCCACGACGATTGTTATCGTCGGCACGTGGTTTGTCCGGGCGGCGAGGTTCTTCGCGTTTGCGAGCGTCGGCTGCAGGAGCTGGCGCGGCGGCAACCGGAGCGGCCTCACGAACAGCTTCAACAGGCGCGCTAGGCGCAGCAACGGCCTCAGTGTTAGCAGGTTGCGCAGCAGCAGGCTGGCGACGCGCTTCTTCTTCGGCGCGACGCTTGGCTTCTTCTTCAGCCTTCTGACGAGCAGCATTTTCTACTGCGCGACGTTCTTCCAGTTCGCGTTTGCGCTCGGCTTCGATTTCTTCCGGGCTGCGCTGTACGAAGACTTTCTTCTTGCGTACTTCAACGCTGATGCTCTTGCTGCCAGCAACACGCAGGGTGCTGGTGGTTTTGCGCTGCAATGTAATCTTGCGCGGTTCTTCCACTTTCGCCTTGTGGCTGCTCTTCAAGTGAGTCAGCAAAGACTGCTTCTCACTATCGCTCACACCTTCGTCGGCGGCGGTGTGCGGCAGACCTGCCTCACGCATCTGCTGCAACAGGCGCTCTACCGGTGTTTTGACCTCATCGGCCAGTTGTTTCACCGTGACTTGCGTCATGCACTTCTCTCCTCAGGCCGCGCCTAATTACTCGAACCAATGGGCTCGGGCGGCCATGATCAACTTGCCGGCACGATCATCGTCAATGCCGTCGATGTCGAGCAGGTCGTCAATAGACTGCTCGGCCAGGTCTTCGCGGGTAATTACGCCGCGCACCGCCAGTTCCATCGCCAAATCCTTGTCCATACCCTCAAGCGAGAGCAGGTCTTCGGCCGGATGGGCGTCTGCCAGCTTTTCCTCAGTAGCGATGGCTTTAGTCAACAAACGATCCTTGGCCCGAGCGCGAAGCTCGTTGACGGTGTCTTCGTCAAAGCCGTCGATGTTGAGCATTTCTTCCAACGGTACGTAGGCAATCTCTTCCAGGCTGGTGAAGCCTTCATCTACCAGCACCTGTGCCAGGTCTTCGTCGACTTCCAGCTCGTCGATGAAGTTGCGCAGGATGTCACCGGTTTCTGCTTGCTGCTTAGCCTGGATGTCCGATTCGGTCATCACGTTCAGGGTCCAGCCGGTCAACTGGCTGGCCAAACGTACGTTCTGACCACCGCGACCGATGGCCTGAGCCAGATTGTCTGCGCCAACGGCGATGTCCATTGCATGGGCATCCTCGTCAACGATAATTGCCGCCACTTCAGCAGGCGACATTGCGTTGATCACGAACTGCGCAGGGTTATCGTCCCACAGGACGATGTCCACACGCTCACCGCCCAATTCGCCCGACACTGCCTGGACGCGCGAACCGCGCATACCAATGCAAGCGCCTTGCGGGTCGATGCGTTTGTCCTTGGAGCGGACCGCGATCTTGGCGCGTGAACCCGGATCGCGGGACGCAGCCATGACTTCGATCAGGCCTTCGGCAATTTCCGGCACTTCGATGCGGAACAGCTCGATCAGCATTTCCGGCGCGGTACGCGACAGGATCAACTGAGGGCCGCGGTTCTCGGTGCGGATTTCCTTGAGCAGCGCACGCAAGCGCACGCCAACCCGGAAAGTTTCGCGGGAAATGATGTCTTCGCGGGCCAGCAACGCTTCAGCGTTGTTACCCAGGTCGACGATCACGTTGTCGCGGGTGACTTTTTTCACGGTGCCGGAGATGATTTCCCCCAGGCGCTCGCGATAAGCGTCAACGACTTGAGCGCGCTCGGCTTCGCGGACCTTCTGCACGATGACTTGCTTGGCAGTCTGTGCAGCGATGCGGCCGAACTCGATGGATTCGATCTTTTCTTCGACGACATCACCGACCTGGGCGCCCGGATGCGTTTCAGCAACCTTGCTCGGCCAGGTTTCGATGGCCGGATCATCAAGATCGGCTTCTTCGACGACCGTCCAGCGACGGAAAGTCTCGTAGGCACCGGTGTGGCGGTTGATTTCCACACGCAGATCAACTTCGTCTTCAAAACGCTTTTTGGTAGCAGTGGCCAGGGCCAGCTCCAGCGCTTCAAAAATCACGTTTGCCGGTACGCCCTTTTCATTGGATACCGACTCAACAACCAGCAGTACTTCTTTGCTCATCGTACGCCTCGCCTTTCGCAAGCCATTGGATCCGCGGGATCCGCGTCTCAGTCAAAACTGGGAATAATGTTGGCCTTGTCGATCATATCGATCGGCAACAGGAACTCATGGTCTTCTACCTGCACCACGACGTCCTGCTCTTCTACACCGCGCAGAAGGCCCTGAAAGTTGCGTCGCCCTTCAAAGGGAGAGCGCAGCTTGATCTTCACTTGTTCACCGGCAAATTTTGCAAACTGATCAATAGTGAACAGTGGGCGTTCCATGCCAGGCGAGGAAACTTCGAGGGTGTATTCAACGGAGATCGGATCTTCAACATCCAGGACACCGCTGATCTGACGGCTGACAATGGCACAATCGTCCACCAGCACGCCGCCCTCTTTATCGATATAAACGCGCAACATTGAGTGGCGACCTTGAGCCGAAAACTCAATACCCCAGCATTCATAGCCTAGGGCCACGACCACCGGGGCCAACAAGGCCTGCAACTCTTCTAGCTTGCTCGACACCTGAACCCCCTCGTGCATGTATGTGCATGCTGTGCAAAATAAAAAAATGGGCGAAACGCCCATCCTTGAAACGCCGTCGAACAGCGGCGTTGAAAGTGTCCAGCTAACAAAAAGCCCCTTAAAAGGGGCTCCGCTAAAACTGGTTGCGGGGGCCGGATTTGAACCGACGACCTTCGGGTTATGAGCCCGACGAGCTACCAGACTGCTCCACCCCGCGACAAAGCTGGGGCGGAAGTATACGACCGATCCCTTACAGGGTCAATGTAACCTTCCACCTACAAGAAAGCCCGCAACAGCGGGCTCTCCTGATAATTGGTACCGAGAAGGGGACTCGAACCCCTACACCCTATGGGCACAACCACCTCAAGGTTGCGTGTCTACCAATTCCACCACCTCGGCAATACAGCGATTACAACCTTCTTACTTCTGCTCTTGAGCTGGAGGTACGTCAGTCGCTGGAGTAGCCGACTTTT
Organism: Pseudomonas sp. GP01-A4; assembly: GCF_058780865.1. NCBI lineage: Bacteria > Pseudomonadati > Pseudomonadota > Gammaproteobacteria > Pseudomonadales > Pseudomonadaceae > Pseudomonas > Pseudomonas sp. GP01-A4. The sequence goes on along the minus strand of NZ_JBYSWF010000011.1, from coordinate 72,334 downwards.
GCTCTTGAAGCACCGGGACATCATCAGAAGCCGGTTTTGCTTTTGGTACTTCCAACACTGCTGGGTTTGGGAGACCTACTTGAGTCAGCACATGAGCTTTCTCTTTAGCAAAGTAACCTAACCCCAAGCTGGTTATGAAGAAACCGGCGGCAAGTATAGCAGTAAACTTACTAAGAAAGGTAGAGGAACCTTGGCTTCCGAACACAGTATTTGAAGCACCTGCCCCGAAAGACGCACCAGCGTCCGCACCTTTACCCTGCTGCAGCAAAACCAGAGCAACTACGCCCAGTGCACCCAGCAGATGAAAAACAACGATGACTGTTTCCAGCATTTTTTCAGTTTCCCGCGGCGCGACAAATCGCACCGAACTCATCTGCATTCAGGGAAGCCCCACCAATGAGCCCCCCATCGATATCCGGCATGCCGAACAGTTCGACCGCATTGGCCGCCTTCACGCTGCCGCCGTATAGAAGCCGCACACCTCGTGCGACCTCAGAATTCTCTGCCGCCAACTGCGCGCGGATGGCTGCGTGCACATCCTGCGCCTGTTGCGGCGAAGCAGTCAGCCCGGTGCCAATGGCCCAGACCGGCTCGTAAGCAATTACTGCATTTGCAAAGGCACCGACTCCCAGCTCCTCGATGATGCTGCCCAGCTGACGCCCGACAACCTCAAGAGTTTTACCGGACTCACGCTGCTCAAGGGTCTCCCCTATGCACAACACCGGAACCAAGCCGCAAGCCTGTGCCGCCGCGAATTTGCGATTGAGTGTCCCATCACGCTCGCCCATGATCTGGCGGCGCTCGGAGTGCCCAACAAGCACCAGGGAGCAACCCGCATCAACCAGCTGACTCGGTGCAATCTCACCGGTCAACGCACCTTGCATGGATTCCACCGCAGAGTTCTGCGCGCCGACCTGGATCGACTTGCCTTTCAAGCCATCAATCACTTGATTGATATACAAGCAAGGCGGGAATACCGCGACATCAACACCGCTAGGCAAGGCCAAATGACGAAGGCCATTGATCAGCTCAGCGACACTGGCGCGGGTACCGTGCATCTTCCAGTTACCAGCTACCATAGTGCGACGCATGCTGTACCTCGTCGGTCAAAGTGGGCGCAGATGTTACCCAACCACATCATCACTGGCAAGCCGAATTCAGGCGCAAACTTCAGTTACCAGTTTTGCCAGCTCTTCGGCATAGCCGCGAACCTGTGTTTCGTCCTCGCCCTCGACCATTACACGCACCAAAGGCTCGGTACCCGACTTGCGCAGCAAGACCCGGCCACGCCCCGCCATGGCGGCAGTCACGCGCTCACTGGCCTCTTTGACAGCCGGATGCTCGATAGGGTTGTCACCGCCTGCAAAGCGCACGTTGAGCAGCACTTGCGGGCACTTGCGCAACGCCTGCCGCGCCTGGGCGAGGCTTTCTTCACGGCGACGCAGCGCCAGCAGCACCTGCAGCGCCGCAATGATCGCATCCCCGGTAGTCGTGTGCTGGAAGCAGACGATATGACCGGAATTTTCGCCACCCACCTGCCAATTACGCTCCAGCAGGTCGGCAATCACGTAGCGGTCACCGACATTGGCGCGCACAAACGGGATCCCCAGATCTGCCAGGGCGAGCTCCAGGCCAAGATTGCTCATCAAGGTACCGACGACGCCGCCTTGCAGCTTGTTACGCTCATGCAGGTCACGGGCGATGATGAACAACAGGTCGTCGCCATCGACGATCGCGCCAGTGTGGTCGACCATCAATACGCGGTCGCCATCACCATCGAACGCGATGCCCAAGTCGGCATGCTCAGCCAGGACAGCCGCCTGCAACTGACCCATGTGGGTTGAGCCGCAGTTGTCGTTGATGTTCAGGCCGTTCGGCTGCGCCGACAGTACAGTAACGTCTGCGCCAAGCTCCTTGAACACACTCGGTGCGACTTTGTAAGTCGCGCCGTGGGCGCAGTCGATGACGACCTTCAACCCGGCAAAATTGGTGCTGCTAGGCACGCTGCTTTTGCAAAACTCGATGTAACGGCCGGAAGCGTCGTTAATCCGCGAAACCTTGCCCAGCTTGCTCGATTCGACGACGGTCATCGGCGCATCCAGCAACTCTTCGATCATGTGCTCGATCTCATCCGGCAGCTTGGTGCCCTGGCCCGAGAAGAACTTGATGCCATTGTCATCGTGGGGATTGTGCGAAGCGCTGATCACGATACCGGCTTCAGCATGAAAGGTACGCGTCAGGTAAGCGATCGCCGGCGTAGGCATCGGCCCCAACAGCATCACATCAGCGCCGGCAGCAGACAGACCTGCCTCCAGCGCAGACTCAAACATATAACCCGAGATACGCGTGTCCTTACCCACCAGGATACGGCAGGCCCCCATGCTGCGGAACGCCATGCCGGCGGCCCAGCCCAGCTTGAGCATGAAATCGGGAGTAATCGGGAATTCGCCGACCCGACCGCGAATGCCATCGGTGCCAAAATACTTTTTAGTCATAAGTGCTCCATCATTCTTATTCGGCTGATTCAACCGCTGCGATCATCCGCACTACATCTATCGTCTCGGCCACGTCATGCACGCGCAAGATGCGCGCACCCTTGACCACGGCAAGTGCCGCAAGTGCCAGGCCGCCATGCAGCCGCTCACCCACGGGACGATTCAACGCCAGACCTATCATGCTCTTGCGCGAAACCCCGACCAACAAGGGGCGACCAAGGGCATGCAGGGATTCCATATGCTTGAACAGGCTTAAATTGTGCTGCAAGGTCTTGGCAAAGCCAAATCCCGGGTCGAGGATTATCCGCTCGGGAGCAATCCCCACCGCCGCGCATTGAGCCATGCGCTCGGCAAGAAAACCTTTCACTTCACCGACCAGATTGTCGTAATGCGGGTCGTCCTGCATCGTGCCCGGCTCGCCAAGCATATGCATCAGGCAAACCGGCAGCCCCGTCGCGGCGGCCGCATCCAGAGCGCCATCGCGCTGCAAAGAGCGCACATCGTTGATCAACCCTGCACCCAGCCGCGCAGTTTCGCGCATAACGGCAGGGGTCGAGGTGTCGACAGAGATGATGACGTCCAGCTCTTGATGGATGCGCTCGACAATCGGAGCAACCCGTTCCAGCTCCTCCAGGGGAGAAACTGCGCGCGCACCGGGCCGGGTTGATTCGCCACCGACGTCAATCAGAGTCGCACCGGCAGCCACCATCGCTTCCGCATGGCGCAACGCAGCATCAAGCTGACTGAAGCGACCACCATCGGAAAAGGAATCAGGGGTTACATTAAGAATGCCCATAACGTGTGTATGGGCCAAATCAAGAACCCGGCTGCCGCAAGGCAACCGGGTCGAGGACAACGCAGAAGTCATTTCAAACCTTAATGGTCAGCAGCCGGGCCGCCGATCGGGGCTTCAGGGCGTTCGTTCTGTACCACTGGCGGCGTGCCCGAAGTACCCGAACCACCTTCCCAATCGCGAGGCTCGCGAGGCGTACGACCAGCCATGATGTCGTCAATCTGCTCGGCATCAATGGTCTCGTACTTCATCAGGGCATCAGCCATGGCGTCGAGCTTGTCGCGGTTGTCGGTGAGGATCTGCTTGGCCGTGCCGTAGCACTGGTCAATGATGCTGCGCACCTCGGAGTCGATCAGCTTGGCTGTCTCGCCGGAGAAGCTGGCAGCTTGACCACCACCACCGCGACCCAGGAATACTTCGCCTTCTTCCTCGGCATACATCAAAGGACCGAGTTTCTCCGACAGACCCCACTTGGTCACCATGTTCCGCGCAATCTGGCTGGCACGCATGATGTCGTTGGAGGCACCGGTGGTAACACCGTCGAAGCCCAGGGTCATCTCTTCGGCGATCCGGCCGCCATACAGCGAGCAGATCTGGCTGATCAAGGCACGCTTGGAGAGGCTGTAGCGATCCTCTTCCGGCAGGAACATGGTGACGCCCAGCGCCCGGCCACGAGGAATGATCGATACCTTGTAGACCGGGTCATGCTCAGGCACAACGCGACCAACAATGGCGTGACCGGCTTCATGATAAGCGGTGTTCTGCTTCTCTTTCTCGGACATGACCATGGATTTGCGCTCGGCGCCCATCATGATCTTGTCTTTCGCCAGCTCGAACTCCTTCATTTCAACGATGCGCTTGCCGGTACGGGCGGCAAACAGCGACGCCTCGTTCACCAGGTTGGCAAGGTCGGCACCGGAGAAGCCTGGAGTACCACGGGCAATCACGGCCGGAGCCACGTCGTCGCCCATTGGCACTTTGCGCATGTGCACTTTCAGGATCTGCTCACGACCACGGATGTCTGGCAACCCGACAACGACCTGACGGTCAAAACGGCCCGGACGCAGCAAAGCGGGGTCGAGTACGTCTGGACGGTTGGTTGCAGCGATCACGATGATGCCGTCGTTCATTTCAAAGCCGTCCATCTCAACCAGCAACTGGTTAAGCGTCTGCTCACGCTCATCATGACCGCCGCCCATGCCGGCGCCACGATGGCGACCAACGGCGTCGATTTCATCGATGAAGATGATGCACGGAGCGTGCTTCTTGGCCTGTTCGAACATATCGCGAACACGGCTGGCACCTACACCGACGAACATTTCGACGAAGTCGGAACCGGAAATGGTGAAGAAAGGTACTTTGGCTTCGCCGGCAATGGCCTTGGCCAACAGGGTTTTACCGGTACCTGGCGGGCCAACCATCAGCACACCGCGAGGAATACGGCCACCCAGGCGCTGGAACTTGCCCGGATCGCGCAGGAACTCAACCAGTTCGCCCACTTCTTCCTTGGCTTCGTCGCAGCCTGCAACGTCAGCCAGGGTGGTTTTCACCTGATCTTCGGAAAGCAGGCGTGCCTTGCTCTTGCCGAAGCTCATCGGCCCGCCCTTGCCTCCCGCACCACCTTGCATCTGGCGCATGAAGAACATGAACACGGCGATAATCACCAGTATCGGGAAGCTGGCCACCAGGAGCTGGGTCCAGATGCTCTGCTGCTCAGGCTGCTTGCCTTCGACAACCACGTGGTTATCCACCAGGTCGCCGATCAGGCCATTGTCCTGGATTGCCGGACGGATGGTCTTGAAGCTGTCGCCATCGTTGCGCTTGCCGGTAATCACGTAGCCATCAACTGCTACGCGCTCGACCTTGCCATCCTTAACTTGCTGGATGAAGTCGGAATAGTTGAGGGTCTGCGGCTCGTTAGGGCTGGAGAAGTTGTTCATCACCGTCACGAGGACAGCCGCGATGATCAACCACAGGATCAGATTCTTTGCCATATCGTTCAATTAACTACCCTCTGAAGCAAGCTCCGCTACTGGCGCGTGCTTCGCATGATATTCACCGGCCTAACTTACTACATTACCTACAACTCTGGCAGGCGCCGTCTGTAACCCTTTGTGAAACTTTGACTACACAATATTCGTAAAGCTTCATGACGAAAGCGATATAAAAAAACCTATCGCCTCCGTCAAATTTCTCAAAAACGCTCTTCACTGGCAGCGCCTTCAATGCCACGGAAGCCGCGACCCAGCAAATACTGCTCGCGAGACCTGTCCCGGGAAGAGTCAGGCTTGCGTGTCTGTACCTTGTCGAACAGTTTGCGGATGTTCTTGTGATACTCGTCGAAGCCTTCACCCTGGAAGACCTTGACCAGGAAGTCACCACCCGGACGCAGTACCCGTCCTGCCAGGTCCAGTGCCAATTCGCACAGGAACATGGCTCGCGGCATATCAACAGCCGGTAATCCACTCATATTGGGGGCCATATCGGAAATCACAAGGTCTACCTGCGAATTTCCGACGGCCTCAAGGATCTGTGCCAGCACTTCGTCCTGGGTAAAATCGCCGTGAACAAAGGTCACGTCAGGGATGCTGTCCATTTCCAGGATGTCAGAAGCGATCAAACGGCCTTGTCCACCAATCAGACGACTGGTCACCTGGGACCAGCCACCCGGGGCGGCACCCAGGTCGATAACGCTCATGCCAGGACGGATCAACTTGTCCTTTTCCTGGATCTCCAGCAGTTTGTAGCTGGCCCGGGAACGGTAGCCATCCTTTTGCGCCATTTTGACGTAAGGGTCGTTGAAATGCTCTTGCAGCCACTTAAGGCTAGTTTTGGAACGGGCCACGGGCCACCTCGAAAATAAAACGGGTCGTGATTAACTGGGCGGTCCCGGACTCGCTCGGGTAAACTGGCCGCCGCTTTTTACAAGATCAGACGCAGGGGTCAGATTATGCCGCTCACTCAAGAGCAGAAGAAACAGTACAAATCCATTGGCCACCATCTGAAACCAGTTTTGATTGTGGCTGACAACGGTTTGACTGAAGGTGTGTTAGCCGAACTTGAACGCGCATTGGGCGATCACGAGCTAATCAAGATCAAGGTCAGCATCCTTGATCGCGAGGCGCGCCTGGCAGCTATTGCAGAACTGTGCAAGGCTGGCAAAGCGGACCTGGTTCAGGTCATCGGCAAGATGGCGCTGCTGTATCGCAAGAACTTCAGCGCCAACAAGCAACTGTCGAACGTACACCGCTTCAAGTGAAACAAGGGTCACGGGCGTGCTTCGCACGCCCTGCCACTCCATCCTGGCGCCGGCTGTACAACCAGCACCAACCCGGAAAACCCTAGCACAAGATAGCTGAACAGCTGCCAGCGCAACGCCTCCGGCAGAAAGATGCGCACCACGCAAAACATTGCGCACGCATACAGCGCCATCAACAGCAGTTGCCCGCGAATATCCCGCCACAGACTCCCCAAGCCTTCGGCCTTGATCAGCACCAGCGCCTGAAGCGTCACGCACGCCGCTGCAAAACCTACCAGCAACGCGCTTAATAATCCGCTGACCTCATCGATCAGCAACGGTGCCAGGCCAATCAGGCCCAGCGCCGGCAGCACACCAATATGTAACAGCCATAGGCCGCCAACCCAAAGCATCTGGGCAAACTGCCAAAGCATGGCGCCCGCACGAAGCGGGCGCCGCCTTTCAGATGTGACGAACTTCGACAATCTCGTACTCGATCACGCCACCAGGCGTCTTGACGGCCACCACGTCACCCTCTTCCTTGGCAATCAAGGCGCGGGCCAGCGGCGAACCGACGGAGATCTTGCCGAGTTTGAAGTCGGCCTCGTCTTCACCCACGATGTGGTACACCACGCTTTCGTCAGTCTCGACGTTGGCGATTTCCACGGTGGTGCCGAAAATCACCTTGCCGGTATGCGGGATGGTCGTGACGTCGATAACCACCGAATTCTGCAGGCGGCCTTCGATGTCACGGATCCGCGCCTCGACCATACCTTGCTGCTCGCGGGCAGCATGGTATTCAGCGTTTTCCTTCAGGTCACCCAATTCCCGGGCCGTACCGATGTCCTGGCTCAGCTTTGGACGGACGACCTTGGTCAGGTGGGCGTGCTCTTCTTCCAGGGCTTTTGCGCCCTGGACGGTCATTGGGTATTTGATCATGCCTTCAATCCTGCGTGTAGATCCTGCAAGCGACGCACGGTTTTTTCAGGACCGAACTTCAGCGCTTCGCAGATAGCTTCGCCAGCAGCAATGGTGGTGGTGCAGTAGATCTTGTGCTGCAAGGCGTTACGACGAATGGAGTAGGAGTCCGCGATCGACTGGCGACCTTCGGTGGTGTTGATGATCAGGGTGACTTCGTCATTCTTGATCATGTCGACCACGTGTGGACGGCCTTCCGTTACCTTGTTCACGCGACGCACTTTCAGGCCGGCAGCCTCGATCAGCTTGGCGGTCCCGGCAGTGGCCACGACTTCGAAGCCCAAGTTGATCAGATCACGGGCCACGCCTGCAACCAGCGGCTTGTCATCATCGCGCACGCTGATGAACGCAGTACCGCCGGTAGGCAGCACTTCGCTGGCGCCCATCTGGGCTTTGGCGAATGCTTCACCGAAGGTATCGCCCACGCCCATCACTTCACCGGTGGACTTCATCTCCGGGCCCAGGATCGGGTCCACACCAGGGAATTTGGCGAATGGGAACACCGCCTCTTTCACACTGTAGAAGTTCGGAATGATTTCCTTGGTGAAGCCGATTTCCTTCAAGGTCTTACCGGCCATCACACGGGCAGCAATCATTGCCAGGGAAACACCGATGCACTTGGAAACAAACGGCACGGTACGCGAGGCGCGCGGGTTGACTTCGATGACGTAGATGTCTTCGCCTTGCAGCGCCAACTGTACGTTCATCAGGCCGACCACGCCCAGCTCCAGGGCCATTTTCTTGACCTGTTCGCGCATCTCGTCCTGGATGTGTGCAGGCAGCGAGTATGGCGGCAGCGAGCAAGCGGAGTCACCGGAGTGAACGCCAGCCTGTTCGATGTGCTGCATGATCGCGCCGATCACCACGTCGGTGCCGTCGCAGACCGCATCCACGTCCATCTCGATAGCGCAGTTGAGGAAGTGGTCCAGCAGCACCGGGCTGTCGTTGGACACTTTCACCGCATCACGCAGGTAACGCTTGAGTTCGTCTTCTTCGTAGACGATTTCCATCGCCCGGCCACCCAGTACGTAGGACGGACGCACCACCAGCGGGTAACCAATCTTGCTGGCCGCGCGGATCGCTTCGTCTTCGCTGCGCACAGTGGCGTTTGGCGGCTGACGCAGGTTCAGGCGCTCAACCATCTGCTGGAAGCGCTCACGGTCTTCGGCACGGTCGATAGCGTCAGGGCTGGTACCGATGATCGGCACGCCAGCAGCTTCAAGTGCGCGAGCCAGTTTCAACGGGGTTTGGCCGCCGTACTGGACGATCACGCCTTTTGGCTTCTCGACACGGCAGATTTCCAGTACGTCTTCCAGGGTTACCGGCTCGAAGTACAGACGGTCGGAAGTGTCGTAGTCAGTAGAAACAGTTTCCGGGTTGCAGTTGACCATGATGGTCTCGTACCCGTCTTCGCGCAGGGCGAGAGCGGCGTGTACGCAGCAATAATCGAACTCGATGCCTTGGCCGATACGGTTTGGACCGCCGCCCAGGATCATGATCTTGTCGCGGCCCGACGGCGCGGCTTCGCACTCTTCCTCGTAGGTGGAGTACATGTATGCAGTGTCGGTGGCGAACTCGGCCGCACAGGTATCAACGCGCTTGTAGACCGGGAAGATGTCCAGCTTGTGGCGATGGGTGCGCAGGTTCTTCTCGGTCACGCCCAGCAGCTTGGCCAGACGCATGTCGGAGAAACCTTTGCGCTTGAGGCGGAACATCAGGTCGCGGTCGATGGAGGACAGACCGAGGGTCTTGACTTTCTCTTCTTCCTTGATCAGATCTTCGATCTGCACCAGGAACCACGGGTCGATCATGTTCATGCCGAAGATGTCTTCGACGGTCATGCCGGCGCGGAAAGCATCGGCCACGTACCAGATACGCTCGGCACCCGGCACGGTCAGCTCGCGCTTGAGCACGCTCATGCTTTCCGGGTTGCTCAGGTCGAGCTTCTCGTCCAGGCCGCAAACGCCCACTTCCAGGCCGCGCAGGGCTTTCTGCAGGGACTCCTGGAAGGTCCGGCCGATGGCCATGACTTCACCAACCGACTTCATCTGAGTGGTCAGGCGGGCGTCGGCTTTCGGGAATTTCTCGAAAGCGAAGCGTGGCAGCTTGGTGACGACGTAATCGATCGACGGCTCGAAGGAAGCCGGTGTTGCGCCGCCGGTGATTTCGTTCTGCAGCTCGTCCAGGGTGTAACCGATCGCCAGCTTGGCGGCGATGCGCGCAATCGGGAAGCCGGTAGCTTTCGATGCCAGCGCCGAAGAACGCGATACACGCGGGTTCATCTCGATCACAACCATGCGGCCAGTGTCCGGGCAGATGCCGAACTGGACGTTGGAGCCACCGGTTTCCACACCGATCTCACGCAGCACCGCCAAAGAGGCGTTACGCATGATCTGGTATTCCTTGTCCGTCAGGGTCTGTGCCGGCGCAACGGTGATCGAGTCACCGGTGTGCACGCCCATCGGGTCGAAGTTTTCGATCGAGCAGACGATGATGCAGTTGTCCTTCTTATCGCGGACAACCTCCATCTCATATTCTTTCCAGCCGATCAGGGATTCGTCGATCAGCAGCTCTTTGGTCGGAGACAGGTCCAGGCCGCGGGCGCAGATTTCTTCGAACTCTTCACGGTTGTAAGCGATACCGCCGCCGGTGCCGCCCATGGTGAAGGACGGACGGATGATGCACGGGAAGCCCAGGCGCTCAAGGACCGCGTTGGCCTCTTCCATGCTGTGGGCGATACCGGAACGCGGGCAATCAAGGCCGATGGACTTCATGGCCTTGTCGAAACGCGAACGGTCTTCAGCCTTGTCGATGGTGTCGGCATTGGCGCCGATCATCTCTACGCCGAACTTCTCCAGGACGCCTTCGCGCTCCAGGTCCAGTGCGCAGTTCAGGGCGGTCTGGCCACCCATGGTTGGCAGCAGTGCGTCCGGACGCTCTTTCTCGATGATCTTGGCAACGGTCTGCCACTTGATCGGCTCGATGTAGGTGGCGTCGGCCATGTCCGGGTCGGTCATGATGGTGGCCGGGTTGGAGTTCACCAGGATGACGCGGTAGCCCTCTTCGCGCAGGGCTTTACAGGCCTGGGCGCCGGAGTAGTCGAATTCGCAGGCCTGGCCGATCACGATCGGGCCAGCGCCGAGAATCAGGATGCTTTTTATGTCTGTACGTTTTGGCATGGGTTTGTCACTCAAATCCGCAGGTCAGTCGGCAAGCCGTCTTGAACAATCTTTGAAGAGCCCGAGGGGGCCGCCGGTTTCCCGGGCCGCCCTCAGGCCGCTCAGTTAGCGTCGCTTGGCCATCTCATTGATGAAACGGTCGAACAGCGGCGCTACGTCGTTCGGGCCCGGGCTTGCTTCAGGGTGGCCCTGGAAGCTGAACGCGCTCTTGTCGGTGCGCTCGATACCTTGCAGGGAACCGTCGAACAGCGACTTGTGAATCGCCCGGACGTTGCCCGGCAGCGTCGCTTCATCCACCGCAAAACCGTGGTTCTGGCTGGTGATCATCACGACGCCAGTGTCCAGGTCCTGCACCGGGTGGTTGGCACCGTGGTGGCCGTGACCCATTTTCAGGGTCTTGGCGCCGGAGGCCAGGGCCAGCAGTTGGTGGCCGAGGCAGATGCCGAACACCGGGATCTCGGTTTCGAGCACTTCCTTGATCGCCTTGATGGCGTAGTCGCAAGGCTCCGGGTCACCCGGGCCGTTGGACAGGAACACGCCGTCCGGCTGCAGGGCCAGTACGTCGTTGGCCGGGGTCTGCGCAGGTACCACGGTCACGCGGCAACCGCGCTCGACCAGCATGCGCAGGATGTTGTGCTTGATACCGTAGTCGTAGGCCACGACGTGGTACGGCAGTTCGGAAGCTTCGATGGTCGCGTGGCTGTCGGTCTTCAAGTCCCAGACGGTGGAGCGCCACTCGTACGTTTCCTTGGTGCTGACGACTTTCGCCAGATCCATGCCTTTCAGGCCAGGGAAACCTTGGGCCGCTGCGATCGCTGCTTCTTCGGAGATGTTGTCACCGGCCATGATGCAGCCGTTCTGCGAGCCTTTTTCACGCAGGATGCGTGTCAGGCGACGCGTATCGATACCGGCGATCGCCACAACGTTGTTGGCTTTCAGGTAATCGGACAGGGACATCGTGTTACGCCAGTTGCTCGCTACCAGTGGCAGGTCACGAATGACCAGGCCAGCCGACCAGACACGATCAGACTCGGCGTCTTCCGGTGTAGTACCGGTGTTGCCGATGTGCGGATAGGTCAGGGTAACGATCTGTTGGGCGTAGGAAGGATCAGTAAGGATTTCCTGATAGCCGGTCATGGCGGTGTTGAACACCACCTCTCCAACGGTCTGACCGTCGGCTCCAATGGCTTCGCCGCGAAAAATGCTGCCATCAGCAAGGGCGAGTATGGCTGGCTTAGTCAAGAAGACCTCCCGTAAATAAAGCCTGAAAGGGCGATCGCAGGTTGTAAAAAAGCGGAGTGACGTATGGACACGTCACCCCGCTTCTTCACTGAATTATTCTGCGCGCTTTTAGTGGACACACTAAAGCTGTAGCTTACAGAAAAAGGCTTTTTTGGTCCACCGCTAATGAGCCTTAAAGGCAGGGGAATGCGACAGGACGTCGCCTAGCGGGTAAAAACGGGGCCTCAGCATATTCCTGAGACTCCGTTTTAGCTACTTCTTAATGCAGGTCCAGCACGTCGCGCATGTCGTACAGGGCCGGCGCACGACCCTCAAGCCACAGCGCCGCACGTACAGCACCCTTGGCGAACGTCATACGGCTAGACGCCTTGTGGGTGATCTCAAGACGCTCACCCTCGGTTGCGAACAGCACGGTGTGATCGCCCACCACATCACCGCCGCGAACGGTGGCAAAACCGATGGTGTCGTGGGCGCGGGCACCGGTATGGCCTTCGCGGCCATACACCGCCACCTTCGACAGGTCACGACCCAGGGCATCGGCAATCGCCTCGCCCATACGCAATGCCGTACCGGACGGCGCATCGATCTTGTGCCGGTGATGAGTCTCGATGATCTCGATGTCAGCCTCATCACCCATCACCCGCGCCGCCATGTCGAGCAGCTTCAGCGACAGATTGACGCCGACGCTGAAATTGGCCGCGAACACGATTGGAATATCCTTGCCCGCCTCCACCAGCAGCTGCTTTTGCTCGGCGCTCAGGCCCGTTGTGCCGATCACCATGGCCTTGCCCGCCTTGCGGCAGAACGCCAGGTTTTTCAGCATCACGTCCGGCAGGGTGAAATCGATCAGCACGTCGAACTCGTCGGCAACCTGCTCCAGATTGCCGGACAACGAAACGCCGATCCGCCCCAGGGACGCCAACTCACCGGCGTCCGCACCAATCAAGGTGCTGCCGGGACGAACAATCGCCGCCGTCAGCCCGGAGGCCGGCGAGCGCGCCTGCACGGCCTCGACCAGGGTCTTGCCCATGCGCCCGGCAGCGCCCATCACCGCGATACGTCGCATACTCACTTCCTTACAGGTCGCCGAAGAAGCGCTTCACGCCTTCGAACCAGCCGGTGGTCTTTGGCGAATGAGTGTCATCGCCGGCCAGGGAGCTGCGGAACTCTTCCAGCAGTTCGCGCTGACGACGCCCCAGGTTCACCGGCGTCTCTACCGCCACACGGCACATCAGGTCACCAGCACCGCCACCGCGCACCGGCGCAACGCCTTTGCCACGGATACGGAACTGCTTGCCGGTCTGCGTACCCTCAGGGATCTTCAGCTTGACCCGACCGTCCAGCGTCGGAATCTCAAGCTCGCCACCCAGGGCCGCATCGACAAAGCTGATCGGCACTTCACAGAACAAATGCTTGCCGTCGCGCTGGAAAATCGAGTGCTCGCGCACATTGATCACCACATACAGGTCGCCCGTCGGGCCGCCCTGAGTGCCCGCCTCGCCTTCGCCCGACAGACGAATGCGGTCGCCAGTATCAACACCCGCCGGCACTTTCACCGAGAGAGTCTTGTACTCTTCGACACGCCCTTCGCCGTGGCACGAGTCGCACGGATCGGAAATGATCTTGCCCTGGCCGTGGCAGCGCGGGCAGGTTTGCTGCACCGAGAAGAATCCTTGCTGCATGCGTACCTGGCCGATACCGCCGCAAGTCGGGCAAGTGATCGGCGAGGAGCCTTTCTTGGCGCCCGAACCGTCGCACGGCTTGCAATTGACCAGCGTCGGAACACGGATATTGACGCTGGTGCCGCGCACCGCTTCTTCCAGGTTCAGCTCCAGGGTGTAGCGCAGGTCGCTGCCACGCTGGGCACCGCCACGTTGGCCACCGCGGCCGCCGCCAAAGAAGTCGCTGAACACGTCGCCGAAAATATCGGAGAAGTTCTGCCCGCCGAAACCGGCACCGCCGCCACCCATGCTTGGGTCGACACCGGCATGGCCATACTGGTCGTAAGCGGCGCGCTTGTTCGGATCACACAGGCATTCGTAGGCCTCATTGGCCTCTTTGAACAGCTCTTCGGATTCTTTGCTATCCGGATTACGGTCCGGGTGGTGCTTCATCGCCAGGCGACGGTAAGCCTTTTTCAGGTCCGCCTCGCTGGAGCCACGCTCCACACCCAACACTTCGTAATAGTCACGCTTTGCCATAAGTCTTTGCACTCTTAAGGACGTCCGGCAAAACCCTCCTGAGCCTTGCCAAACTCGTTGAGCCCCAATACAGGCCCGGACCCAACTCACGTCAATTCAACGATCCTGGTCGTTACTGCTTTCAACCGGAAACCGGCCAAAAACGCGGTGACTGTCGCCCGGAAAGCAGGAGCATTCCCGATCACACCGCCAGCATCCGAGCGTTGTCGCATGCTGTAAAAATTCGCGTACCCCAGACACGCCAACGCGGGAGCAAGCTCCCGCGCGGCGACATCCTACCAGTCACCGCTTGTGAGCGGTCAACCGGGCGACCAAGTTACTTCTGGTCTTTGACTTCTTCGAACTCGGCATCGACAACGTCGTCGTGCTTGGCTTCAGGTTCTGCCTGGTGTGCAGCACCGTCAGCCGGCTGGCCTTGTTCGGCGTACATTTTCTGAGCCACTGGCGCAGAGACTTTCGACAGCTCTTCAACCTTGGCTTCGATAGCAGCCTTGTCGTCGCCTTTAACGGCGGCTTCCAGGGCAACTACTGCGGCTTCGATTGCAGTTTTCTCTTCGGCAGTCACTTTGTCGCCAGCGTCAGCGATCATTTTGCGAGTCGAGTGAACCAGTGCATCACCCTGGTTACGGGCAGCGGCCAGTTCTTCGAACTTGCGGTCTTCGTCAGCGTTGGCTTCAGCGTCACGGATCATCTGCTGGATTTCTTCCTCGGACAGACCCGAGTTAGCCTTGATCACGATCGACTGAGTCTTGCCGGTGGCCTTGTCTTTGGCGCCTACGTGCAGAATGCCGTTGGCGTCGATGTCGAAGGTCACTTCAATTTGTGGCACGCCACGTGGTGCTGGTGGAATCTCGGCCAGGTCGAACTTGCCCAGGGACTTGTTCTGACCGGCTTGCTTACGCTCACCTTGCAGCACGTGAATGGTCACGGCGCCCTGGTTGTCGTCGGCAGTCGAGAACACTTGCGATTTCTTGGTAGGAATCGTGGTGTTTTTCTCGATCAGCGCAGTCATCACGCCGCCCATGGTTTCAATACCCAGAGTCAGCGGGCTTACGTCCAGCAGCAGAACGTCTTTCACGTCGCCGGCCAATACCGCGCCCTGGATGGCAGCACCCATGGCAACTGCTTCGTCCGGGTTCACGTCTTTACGCGCTTCTTTACCGAAGAACTCGGTCACCAGCTTCTGAACCAGTGGCATACGGGTCTGACCGCCCACCAGGATCACGTCGTTGATCGCGCCAACGTCGATACCCGAGTCTTTCAGCGCAATGCGGCAAGGCTCGATGGTGCGTTGAACCAGGTCTTCTACCAGCGCTTCCAGCTTGGCGCGGGAGATTTTCACGTTCAAGTGCTTAGGACCGGTAGCGTCTGCAGTGATGTACGGCAGGTTCACGTCGGTCGAATTGCTCGAAGACAGTTCGATCTTGGCTTTCTCAGCGGCTTCTTTCAGGCGCTGCATGGCCAGCGGGTCACCCTTGAGGTTCATGCCGCTTTCTTTCTTGAATTCGTCAACGAGGTAGTCGATCAGACGAATGTCAAAGTCTTCACCGCCCAGGAACGTGTCACCGTTGGTGGCCAACACTTCGAACTGGTGCTCGCCATCGACTTCAGCGATTTCGATCACGGAAACGTCGAAGGTACCGCCACCCAGGTCGTAAACGATCACAGTGTGGTCGCCCTTGGCCTTGTCCATACCGTAGGCCAGAGCGGCTGCGGTTGGTTCGTTGATGATACGTTTCACGTCCAGGCCAGCAATACGGCCGGCGTCTTTGGTCGCCTGGCGCTGGCTGTCGTTGAAGTAGGCCGGAACGGTGATCACCGCTTCAGTCACGGCTTCACCGAGGTAGTCTTCGGCGGTTTTCTTCATCTTTTTCAAGATTTCAGCCGAGATTTGCGGCGGTGACATTTTCTGGCCGTTCACTTCAACCCAGGCGTCACCGTTGTCAGCCTTGGCGATTTTGTACGGAACCATCTTGATGTCTTTCTGTACGACTTCTTCGTCGAACTTACGACCGATCAGACGCTTCACCGCGTACAGGGTGTTATGCGGATTGGTCACAGCTTGACGCTTGGCGGACTGGCCCACCAGGATTTCGCCGTCGTTGGCATAAGCCACGATGGACGGAGTGGTGCGTGCGCCTTCGGCGTTTTCAATAACTTTGGATACGCCGTTTTCCAGCACGGAGACGCAGGAGTTGGTAGTCCCCAGGTCGATACCGATAATTTTGCCCATGATTTACTCTCCCGAAACTTAGATTTTTTTGCCGCAGCAGTGGTGGCTAACTGCGGCAGTACTTAAACGCTTGACTTATAGATGGGGCCGTTACGACTTATTTCAAGCCTGCTCATCAATAGAAGGTGCAACCGGTGCAGGAGCCTTGCTCACCACAACCATTGCCGGGCGCAGCAAGCGACCGTTGAGCTGGTAACCCTTCTGGAACACCTTCAATACGCTGTTCGGCTCAAGATCAGCGTTTTCCTGCATCGCCATTGCCTGGTGATGCTCGGCATTGAACGGCTCGCCGCCTTGCGGATCGATGGCTTCCAGCTGATAACGCTTCAGGGTGTCCTGGAACATTTTCAGGGTCAGTTCGATCCCTTCGCGCATTGGGCGGATGTTTTCGTCGTCCGGGTTGGACAGCTCAAGGCCACGCTCCAGGCTGTCGATGATCGGCAACAGATCACCGGCAAATTTTTCCAGGGCGAATTTGTGAGCTTTTTCTACATCCTGCTCGGCGCGGCGGCGGACGTTCTGCAGATCGGCGGCAACACGCAACGATTGATCCTGTGCGCCTGCCAATTGCTCTTCGAGCACTTGCACACGAGCGGCCAGGTCTTCACCTGCGGCCTGGTTGGCGTCTGGATTTTGCGTATCCTGCGTCTGTTCGTCAGCCATAGATTTCTCCTTTCAAAATCATGCGCGAACTCGACTCGCGCTTCTGTTCCGGTATATGGGGCCACAATTTTCAGGTTCAAGGGTTGAGGCGTTACCAAAAGTCTTTCACTTGTCCTGGATCAATTCTTATCAATCATTCCCTGTTGCGCTTAAAAAGCGATTTATTCAAGCAAATCGGACTAAGCATCAGGATTGTCACCTCCAAACAAAACACTGTATAAATAACCAGACCTAAAGCCTGGGAGCGGCCGTCATGCTGGTGCACCTGTCCGTACATAACTACGCCATCGTTGAACATCTGGATCTTGAACTGGATCGCGGGATGAGCGTAATCACAGGCGAAACCGGCGCCGGCAAGTCGATCATGCTCGACGCCCTGGGCCTGACCCTGGGTGATCGCGCCGACAGCGGAGTGGTACGCCCGGGCGCCGACAAGGCCGATATCCTCGCCACCTTTGACCTGGCCGATATCCCGGAAGCCGAGGCCTGGCTTGCCGAGCGCGACCTTAACAATGAAGGCCCGTGCATCCTGCGCCGGGTGATCACGGCCGAAGGGCGCTCCCGCGGCTATATAAATGGCACGCCCTGCCCGCTCGGCGATTTGAAAGCCCTGGGCGAACTGCTGATCGATATCCACAGCCAGCATGAACACCAGTCCCTGCTGAAAACCGACACCCATCGCCGACTCCTCGACGAATACGCCGGTGCCACCGATCTTGCGCGCCAGGTGCAATTGGCTGCGCAGCGCTGGCGCCAGACCCGCCAGGAGCTGGAGCGCCTTTCCAACTCCGGCGATGAGCAGCGTGCCCGCCACCAATTGCTCAGCTACCAACTGGAAGAGCTGGAAAGCCTGGGGCTCGGCGAGACGGAACTGGAGCAACTGGAACAGGAACACAAGAACCTCACCAACGCCGAAACCCTGCTGGGCATCTGCCGGCAAGTGGTGGAGCAGTGCAGCGAAAGTGATTCAGGCAATGTGCTCAACGCCCTGACTGCAAGCCTGAACCGACTATCCAGCGTGAATAACGCATCAGGCTCGCTGAACGAAGCCACCACTCTGCTGACCAGTGCGCAAATCCAGGTAGAAGAAGCCGTGGGCGAACTGAACCGCTTCCTCGATCACTTCGATGCCGACCCAGCCCGCCTGCAGGATATAGAAGAGCGCCTGGACACCATCTACACCCTGGCGCGCAAACACCGGATCCAGCCGACTGAAGTCGCAACCATGCAGCAAAAGCTGCTGGATGAAATTGAAACCCTGAACGCCAACGACGAATCCATCGAGCGACTGGGTGAAGAGCTGGCGTCCTTTGCTCGCCATTATCACGAGAAAGCCCGAGAACTCAGCGACCTGCGCCATCAGGCAGCGACCGGCCTGGCCAGCGCGGTGGAGCAGGAAATCCAGCGCCTGGGCATGCCCGGCGGGCGCTTCACCATCGAGTTGCACACCAACACCAGCAATGAACTGCTGCCCAACGGCCTTGAACAGGTAGAACTGCTGGTCAGCGCGAACCCGGGCCAGCCACTCAAGGCACTGGCAAAGGTAGCTTCCGGCGGCGAGCTGTCGCGGATCAGCCTGGCGATTCAGGTGATCACCGCCCAGACCTCTCGCGTGCCAACACTGGTATTCGATGAAGTGGACGTAGGGATCGGCGGCCCGACTGCCGAGATCGTGGGCCAGTTGCTGCGCCGGCTGGGCGATCGCGGCCAGGTACTGACCGTTACCCACTTGCCACAAGTAGCTGCCCAAGGGCATCAGCACTTGTTCGTGCACAAGGTGCGAGGCAGCGATGCGACCCATACCGCCGTGTCCAAGCTGAACAAGACCGAACGGGTAGAAGAAGTGGCGCGGATGCTCGGCGGCATCGACTTGACCAAGGAGTCCTTGGCTCACGCGAAGAAAATGGTGGTAACCGCGAAGGTCTGAAGCCTGGCTTACTGAGTATTTTCTTTCTATAGAAAGCACGAAGGCGACCCTAGGGTCGCCTTCGATCGTTTCGCAGAGCGAATCTGCGTAGCTTTCTTACTTTTTCTTACGTATGTAGAGAACCAGATTGTGGTCCACCAAATCGAATCCATGCTGCTCAGCGATCATGTGCTGGAGCTTCTCGATTTCCGGACTGGTGAACTCGATAACCTCATTGGTATCCAGGTCAACCATGTGGTCGTGATGACCGCCGTCGGCCAGTTCGAACACTGCATGACCGCCGTCGAAATTATGACGAACCACCAGTCCTGCTGCTTCAAACTGGGTCAGAACACGGTAAACCGTGGCCAGGCCGACGTCCTCGTTAGACTCCATCAGCGCCTTGTATACATCCTCGGCACTCATGTGGCGCTGCTCAGCAGAATCGAGCATTTGTAGAATCTTGACTCGTGGCAGAGTCACTTTAAGACCGGCTTTGCGTAGTTCGCTATTTTCAACCATGGTTAGCTTTCTCGCGGATGCTGCTTCGCAGCTTCTCTTAATACGGGTATGATCGGCGTTTACGTTGTCCCAGCCAAGATAGTGGAAGTCGCCCACCGATGCAAAACACCAAGCTCTTGCTAACCAGTTTCACCTTTGTGGGACTGCTCGCACTCGCCGGTTGTTCATTCCCCGGGGTTTACAAAATCGACATCCAGCAGGGCAATGTCGTCACGCAGGACATGATAGACCAGTTACGCCCGGGAATGACCCGACGGCAAGTACGGTTTATCATGGGCAATCCCCTGCTGACCGACACATTCCATGCCGATCGCTGGGATTATCTCTATAGCATCCAACCTGGTGGCGGTGAACGCCAGCAGGAGCGGGTCAGTGTCATCTTCAATGGCAATGACCAGCTCGTCAGCCTGTCGGGGGACTTCAAACCGGGCGTAAGCCGCGATGAAGCCTTGCTGGGCAAGGACAACGGCACCACCGCTCCTGCGCCCGCGCAGAACGAGGAGAAGCCCAAGTCCGAGGTACCGGCCAAGCCTGGCTCGTTGCTGGACGAGATCCAGAAAGGCGTCGACGGCGTACAAACCGTTCCGGTGCCGACTCCAGAACCCCTGGATGCCAGCCCGCAATAAGTTTGCAGCGCTCGATAAAAAGCCCGGCATGCCGGGCTTTTTGTTGCCTGCTGTTTCGCAAGCTATGAATTCTGCTGCTTTGCCTTGGCAGCCTTGGCTGCACGCAAACGACGTATCTCCATCGGATCTGCGAGCAATGGCCGATAGATCTCGATTCGTTCTCCAGCCTGCACCACACGCACGTCAGCGTCTGCCACCACCTTGCCGAAAATCCCCAAGGGGCAATCCTGCAGATTCAGCTCCGGAAATTGCGCAGCCATTCCCGAGCCCAACACTGCAGCCCTGAGGGTTGAGCCCGGCGCTACTGCCAGGCTCATCAACACCTGGCGATCCACCGCGGCGTACACCACCTCGATTTCAACCAATGGCTCAGCCATGCATTTGCTTGGCGCGCTGGCAAAACGCGTCCACCAGAGTATTGGCCGCCTGATTGAACAGTGGCCCCAGGGTGGCACGCACGATAGGGCCGGCATAGTCGAACGACAGGTCCAGGCTGATCTTGCAGGCTTTCTCGTTCAACGCCTTGAACACCCACACACCGTGCAACTGAGTGAACGGACCTTCTTCGAGATTCATCTCGATGGACTGCCCGGGCACCAGCGTGTTGCGCGTGACAAAGTGCTGGCTCAAGCCGCCCTTTGCCACCCCCACGCTGGCAACCATGTGCTCATCACTGCTCTCCAACACCTCGGCAGTCGAACACCAAGGCAGGAACTCCGGGTAACGCGCCACGTCGTTGACCAGATCATAGAGCGCCTGTGCCGGATAAGGCAGCAGGGCCGAACGTTGAATATGCGTCGTCATGTGAGCGTTATTTCCACAGCTGAGCGGCAAACATCGCGAAAGGACAACAGGATTCGCGAAAGAAAAAAATCAAAAACCAGCCTGCATTGTCCGGGATTCATTCAACACGCTCAAGCACGCAGGTTGACCGTAGCCGACGCGCTCGCAACTCCCTATAATGCCGCCCCTATGGCTAAACAAAAGAAACACCCAACAGGGACCATCGCGCAAAATAAAAAGGCGCGACACGATTACTTCATCGAACATCGTTTCGAGGCTGGTCTGGTCCTGGCCGGCTGGGAAGTAAAAAGTCTGCGTGCCAGCAAGCTGCAGCTGGTCGACAGTTATGTGCTGCTCAAAGACGGCGAGGCATGGCTGCTCGGCAGTCATATCACGCCGCTGATGACCGCCAGCACCCACGTAATCGCCGACCCGGTGCGCACGCGCAAGCTGTTGCTCAATGCCCGCGAGCTGGAAAAGCTCCACGCCGCCGTGCAGCAAAAGGGCTACGCCTGTGTCTGCCTGTCGTGGTACTGGAGCAAGCACCTGGTCAAGTGCGAGATCGCACTGGGCAAGGGCAAGAAGGAATACGACAAGCGTGATACCGAGCGCGAGCGCGATTCCAACCGGGAATTGCAGCGTGCCGTGCGCAACAAGGGCAAGGAAGACTGACTTTCTTGTGACTTGATGTGGATGACGGAGCCCGCTCCCTCATCCACAGCATTTGCTACATCCCTTTGCGCCGTTCCGCCCGGGCCATGCGCTGAACCTCCTGCCGCACTTCCTCCAGCACTTCCTGCACATACAGCAGGTGACGTGTTGAGACTTCCCGTGCCTGCTCGGCACGCCCCTCGATAATCGCCAGGTACAGGTCCCGATGCTGATTGATCAGCATGTCGCGGGTCTCCGTACGCTGCTGGTACATGCCGCCAATATTGGTCACCACATTACGCTTGAGCAGGTCGAACAGGCCGCGAATGGTGTGCAGCAATACCGCGTTATGGCTGGCCTCGGCGATGGCCAGGTGAAACCTCGCATCCGCCGCGCCCTCTTCCGCCCGGCTCACTTCATCCGACCGCGTGTAGCAATCCTGCAACTCCTCGAACGCTGCCGTTAGCCGCTCGCGGTCCACCTCAGTGGCACGCAACGCTGCGTAATACGCGCACGAGGCCTCCAGGGTCTGACGAAACTCCAGAAGATCACGCTGAGCCTCCGGATTATTTTCCAGCAGATGCAGCAGCGGATCACTGAAGGTTGAACCCAGCGACTCCACCACATAATTGCCACCACCTTGGCGACTGATCAGCAAACCTTTTGCCACCAGCTTTTGGATCGCCTCACGCAACGACGGCCGCGACACCCCGAACTGCTCGGCCAGTGCGCGCTCGGCCGGCAAGCGCTCGCCCGACTTCAGCGTGCCCTCAAGGATCATGCCCTCAAGCTGCTCGACGATGTCGTCAGACAAACGGCGCTGACGCACCTGATCAAACCCCATAACTCACTCTCCACCATCCCGACCACTCGCCGGGGCCCCTATTCTGGCCTATCGCCGCGTATCCGGCACCTATCAGAACGCCCTCGGTTAAGCCAATCAGCCCCCACCAACCCCGACCTACGACCAAAGATTCACAAGCGGCAAATTGACACATCCCCCAGAAGGCTTTTAACCTAGCCAACGGTGATTGTAAATTGGTAATACCAATTACCCAAATCATCCAAGCAGTGCCTGACCAACAACAATTAGGGGCCACCCCATATGCAAACCTGGCAACAGCTCTACAGCCCGCTCGGCAGCCTCGGCCTGTCCGCACTGGCCGCCGTCATTCCCATCGTATTTTTCTTCCTGGCCCTGGCGGTGTTTCGCCTCAAAGGCCACGTTGCGGGCAGCATCACCCTGGCACTGTCGATCCTGGTGGCGATCTTTGCCTTCCAGATGCCGGTCGACATGGCGCTCGCCGCCGCCGGTTATGGCTTCGCCTACGGCCTATGGCCAATCGCCTGGATCATCGTCGCCGCCGTATTCCTGTACAAACTGACGGTCAAGAGCGGCCAGTTCGAAATCATCCGCAGCTCCGTGCTGTCGATTACCGACGACCAGCGCCTGCAAGTGCTGCTGATCGGCTTCTGCTTCGGCGCGTTCCTGGAAGGCGCCGCCGGTTTCGGCGCACCGGTGGCGATTACTGCCGCACTGCTGGTAGGCCTGGGTTTCAACCCGCTGTATGCCGCCGGCCTGTGCCTGATTGCCAACACCGCCCCCGTTGCGTTCGGCGCACTGGGGATTCCGATCATCGTGGCCGGGCAAGTGACCGGGATCGACGCGTTCAAGATCGGCGCCATGGCCGGCCGCCAGTTGCCGCTGCTGTCGCTGTTCGTGCCGTTCTGGCTGGTGTTCATGATGGACGGCCTGCGCGGCGTCAAGGAAACCTGGCCAGCCGCACTGGTTGCAGGCCTGAGCTTCGCCGTTACCCAGTTCTTCACCTCGAACTACATCGGGCCTGAACTGCCGGACATCACCTCGGCCCTGGCCAGCCTGATTTCCCTGACCCTGTTCCTGAAAGTCTGGCAGCCCAAGCGCAGTGCCGGCGCGCAAATCGCTGGCGCAACGTCCGGCACTGCCGTCACTGCCAGCGCCGGTGGCTTTGGCCTGCCTCGCAACACCCTGGCTTCGCCTTACAGCCTGGGGGAAATTTTCAAGGCCTGGTCGCCGTTCCTGATCCTGACCGTGCTGGTCACCATCTGGACCCTCAAGCCGTTCAAGGCGATGTTCGCCGCCGGCGGCGCGATGTACAGCTCGGTATTCAACTTTGCGATCCCGCACCTGGATCAACTGGTGATCAAGGTTGCGCCCATCGTTGCTACGCCAACGGCCATCCCCGCGGTATTCAAGCTTGATCCGATTTCGGCAACCGGCACGGCGATTTTCTTTTCCGCCCTGGTATCGATGCTGGTGCTGAAGATTGATTTCAAAACTGGTCTGACCACCTTGAAAGAAACCTTTTATGAGCTGCGCTGGCCGATCCTTTCCATCGGCATGGTGCTGGCCTTTGCCTTCGTCACCAACTATTCGGGCATGTCATCAACCATGGCCCTGGTGCTGGCGGCTACCGGCGCGGCATTCCCGTTCTTCTCGCCATTCCTTGGCTGGCTCGGAGTGTTTCTGACCGGCTCCGACACCTCGTCCAACGCGCTGTTCAGCTCGCTGCAAGCCACTACCGCGCACCAGATCGGCGTCAACGACACCTTGCTGGTAGCGGCGAACACCAGCGGCGGCGTGACCGGCAAGATGATCTCGCCGCAGTCGATTGCCGTGGCATGCGCCGCCACTGGCCTGGTGGGCAAGGAATCCGACCTGTTCCGCTTTACCCTCAAGCACAGCCTGTTTTTCGCGACGATCGTCGGGCTGATCACCTTGGCCCAGGCTTACTGGTTCACCGGTATGCTGGTGCACTAAGACCTGCACGCGATAGGGTAAGAACCGACGCCGGGCAGCGATTCCGGCGTCTGCTATTTCTGGAGGACCGATGAGCCTGCCTGCTGCTTTTCTGAGCGACGCCGCACAACTGATCCCGAAAGATCGTCGTTTCGACGATCCACTTTCCACCCTCGCCTTCGGCACCGACGCCAGCTTTTACCGACTGATCCCACAACTGGTGATCCGTGTCGAGTCGGAAGATGAGGTGGTGGCGCTGCTGCAACTGGCCCAACGCGATCGCGTGCCGGTGACCTTTCGTGCGGCGGGCACCAGCCTTTCCGGACAGGCCATCAGCGACTCGGTACTGATCGTGCTGGGGGACAATTGGAACGGGCGCGAGATTCGCGGCCAGGGCACACAAATCCGCTTGCAGCCCGGCGTGATCGGGGCACAGGCCAACGCCTGGCTGGCACCGTTCGGGCGCAAGATCGGCCCGGACCCGGCGTCGATCAATGCCTGCAAGATTGGCGGCATCGTCGCCAACAATGCCAGCGGCATGTGCTGCGGCACGGCGCAGAATACCTATCACACCCTGGCGGGCATTCGCTTGGTACTGGCCGACGGCAGCCGCCTGGACACGGAAGATCCGGCCAGTGTCGCGGCCTTTCGCCAACGCCATGGCGAGCTGCTTGACCGCCTGGCGGCACTCGGTCGAGAAACCCGGGCAAACGCTGAACTGGCTGCAAAAATCCGCCACAAATACCGTCTGAAAAATACCACCGGGTTGTCACTCAACGCCCTGGTGGATTTCGACGAGCCACTGGATATCCTCAGCCATTTGCTGGTCGGCTCCGAAGGCACCCTGGGTTTTATCAGCGCAGTGACCTACGACACGGTGATCGACCACCCGAACAAAGCCTCGGCCCTGATCGTGTTCCCGGATGTGGAAACCTGCTGCAACGCGGTGACCGTACTCAAAACCCAACCTGTTTCAGCGGTTGAACTACTGGACCGGCGCAGCATGCGTTCGGTGCAGGACAAACCCGGCATGCCGGCTTTCGTACAGCAGCTATCGGAAAATGCCTGCGCCCTGCTGATCGAATCCCGCGCCGCCTCGCCCTCGCTGCTGCATGAGCAACTGGCACTGATCATGGCCTCCCTGGCCAGCTTCCCAGTGGAGAAACAAGTCGACTTCACCGAAGACCCGGTGGAAAACGCGCGCCTGTGGGCGATTCGCAAAGACACCTTCCCCGCCGTGGGCGCCGTGCGTAAAACCGGCACCACCGTGATTATCGAAGACGTGACCTTCCCGGTGGAACAACTGGCCATTGGCGTTAATCGCCTGATCGAGCTGTTCGACAAACATCACTACGACGAAGCGATCCTTTTCGGACACGCCCTGGAAGGCAATCTGCACTTCGTCTTCACCCAAGGCTTCAACAGCGCGGAAGAAGTCGCACGCTACCAGGCGTTCATGGACGACGTCGCCCAGTTGGTGGCCGTGGAGTTTGGCGGCTCGCTGAAGGCCGAGCACGGTACCGGTCGCAACATGGCGCCCTTTGTCGAACTGGAATGGGGCAGCGATGCCTACCAATTGATGTGGCAGCTCAAGCGCCTGCTTGACCCCAACGGCATTCTCAACCCGGACGTGGTGCTCAGCGAAGACCCGCAAATCCACCTCAAGCACCTCAAGCCCCTGCCTGCCGCCGACGAGCTTGTGGATAAGTGCATCGAGTGCGGTTTCTGCGAACCGGTGTGCCCGTCGAAGGGGCTGACCCTGAGCCCGCGCCAGCGCATTGTGATCTGGCGCGATATCCAGGCCAGGAAACGCGCCGGTATCGACACCACTGAACTGGAAGCGGCCTATCAATACCAGGGCATCGACACCTGCGCTGCGACCGGGCTTTGTGCCCAGCGCTGCCCGGTAGGCATCAATACCGGCGACCTGGTGAAAAAGCTGCGCAGCCGCGACGCCGACCGTACGAAAACCGCCGAATGGTTGTCGACGCACTTCGCCACGGCACTGCAAGGTGCGCGCTTCACCCTGCACGTAGCCAACGGTGCGCGCATGCTGCTGGGCGCGCCGCGACTGGCGAAGCTCTCCGCCACGGTGACCCGCCTGTCCAAGGGGCAAATCCCCCAGTGGACCAACGCCATGCCGCAACCGGAAAAGGCCATTCGCTTCAGCCCCGCCGTGAGCGATGAGCGCCCCCGCGTGGTGTACCTCGCCGCCTGCGTATCACGCGCGATGGGCCCGGCAGCCGGCGACCACGAACAGATGTCGCTGTACGACAAAACCCGTGGCCTGCTGGAAAAAGCCGGTTATCAGGTAGTCTTCCCCGACAATCAGGACAACCTCTGCTGCGGCCAACCATTCGCATCCAAGGGCTACGCCGAACAAGCCGAACACAAACGCCAGGAACTGATCGGCGCCCTGCTCCACGCCAGCCGTGGCGGCCTCGACCCGATCTACTGCGACACCAGCCCGTGCACCCTGCGCCTGGTCCAGGACCTGGCTGAAACCCGCCTCGACCTCTACGACCCGGTACGCTTTATCCGCACGCACCTGATGGACCGCCTCGACTTCACCCCCCAGGAAGCCCCGATCGCCGTGCACGTCACCTGCAGCACCCAACACCTGGGAGAGAGCCAGGCGCTGATCGACTTGGCCAGGCGTTGCAGTAAAAACGTGGTGATCCCTGAAGGCATTCATTGTTGTGGTTTTGCCGGCGACAAAGGCTTCACCACGCCAGAGCTGAACGCGCACTCACTGCGCAGCCTGAAGGACGCCGTGCAGTATTGCAGCGAGGGCATCTCCACCAGCCGTACGTGTGAGATTGGCCTGACACAACACGGTGGAATTGATTACCACGGCCTGGTGTACCTGGTGGATCGAGTAACCCAGGCGCGCGCCCACTAGGGCCGCCCTCTTTGGGTGCAAAACCTAATGATTTCGGGGTTTTTCGACTAATCCAGCGACAAAACAGAACCCCTGCGCGCCGGCGTAGTCATCTGCATAGGCCTCGACAAACGAGGCTCATCAGTGACCTCGCTGGCTGCACGGAAAACCGGCAGCATCGAGCCCTATTTGCACAAGGAGATACCCATGAAGCGTTCCGCTCTTGCTGGTTTGTTCATTACCGCTGCGATGCTGGCGTCCCCCGCGTTTGCGGCCGGAACAAAAGACGATCTGTGCCAAATCAACCTGGACAAAATCAACAACGGGAAAGCGTTGCTCGCCACCGACACCAGCGGCAAATCTGGCGAAATCGACACCGCCGTTTCCCAGGCCAAGGCAGCCCATGCGGCAGGCGATGACAAGAAATGCATCGAGATCACCTCCAAGGCCCTGCAAAGCCTGCAAGACACGGACAAAGGCGGCAATCAGTAACTCGCTGATTGCCCGAGGCCAACCTTCGGGTTGGCCTTCTGTGACCGATTGGCGTACACTGCACAGGCTTGTCACTCACTAAGAAACAACGAGTTACAAGCACGGGGCCGTTTAGGATTCGACGCCGGTTGCGAAACTTTAGGTGCATGCCGAGTTGGTAACAGAACTCGTAAATCCACTGTTGCAACTTCTTATAGTTGCCAATGACGAAACCTACGGGGAATACGCTCTCGCTGCGTAAGCAGCCTTAGCCCTTCCCTCCTGGTACCTTCGGGTCCAGCAATCATCAGGGGATGTCTGTAAACCCAAAGTGATTGTCATATAGAACAGAATCGCCGTGCAGTACGTTGTGGACGAAGCGGCTAAAACTTACACAACTCGCCCAAAGCACCCTGCCCTTCGGGTCGCTGAGGGTTAACTTAATAGAAACGGCTACGCATGTAGTACCGACAGCGGAGTACTGGCGGACGGGGGTTCAAATCCCCCCGGCTCCACCACTTCATCATCTAAAGACGTCCACGGACGTCTTTTTTTGTGCCTGAAATCCAGTGGATACGGGTGTTTCAGGGCTGCGGGGGGCTTTCCAGGTTTTTTGAGTTCCAGGCGGTTTGGTATTCCCAATGGTATTCCCGGTTACCCGGCGCTAATCTTGGGAATACCAAAAGGTGTCATGGAGTACTTCTCATGTGCGCTCAAACCACCCGCCTCTCCGACCGCCAGCTCAAGGCGGTCAAACCGAAAGACAAGGATTACGTCCTCACCGATGGCGACGGGCTCCAGCTGCGAGTTAGGGTCAATCGCTCGATGCAGTGGAATTTCAACTACCGGCATCCCGTCACCAAGAATCGAATCAACATGGCACTCGGCTCTTATCCTGAGGTTTCTCTTGCGCAAGCGAGGAAGAAAACCGTTGAGGCCAGAGAGCTGCTTGCACAGGGCATCGACCCAAAAGCTCAGCGCAATGAGCTTCAGGAAGCCAAACGAGCGGAAACGGAACACACCTTCGAGAACGTGGCCACCGCCTGGTTCGAGCTGAAGAAGGATTCCGTCACGCCGGCGTATGCCGAAGACATTTGGCGCTCCCTCACACTGCATGTTTTTCCGAGCATGAAATCAATGCCTCTCTCGGAAGTCAGCGCCCCAATGGTCATCAAGCTCCTTCGTCCGATTGAAGCCAAAGGCAGCCTCGAGACAGTTAAGCGAGTGAGTCAGCGCCTTAACGAGATCATGACCTACGGGGTCAATTCCGGAATGATCTTTGCCAACCCTCTCAGCGGCATTCGAGCGGTGTTCAAGAAACCTAAGAAAGAGAATATGGCCGCGCTACCACCTGATGAGCTTCCGGAGCTCATGATGGAAATCGCGAACGCCAGCATCAAACGGACGACCCGCTGCCTGATCGAATGGCAACTTCATACCATGACCCGCCCTGCCGAAGCGGCAACTACCCGATGGGCAGACATCGACTTCGACAAACGCATCTGGACCATCCCTCCGGAGCGAATGAAAAAGCGTCGTCCGCACACAATCCCGCTGACCGAACATGCACTCTCGTTATTGGAGACGCTTAAGCCCCATAGCGGCCACAGGGATTATGTGTTCCCGTCAGATAGAAACCCGCGCACCCACGCGAATAGCCAGACAGCCAACATGGCGTTGAAACGCATGGGCTTCCAGGACCGCTTGGTCAGCCACGGCATGCGCTCCATGGCCAGCACCATCCTGAACGAACATGGGTGGGATCCGGAGCTCATCGAAGTCGCACTGGCGCATGTCGACAAGGATGAGGTGCGGAGCGCCTACAACCGAGCCGACTACATCGAACGCCGGCGTCCGATGATGGCTTGGTGGAGTGAGCATATTCAGAAGGCGGCCACCGGCAGCCTGTCGGCATCTGCGATCAATCAAACCAGGGACCGCAACGTCGTGCCGATACGGTGAGCATCACCGGACGCCGCTGGTAACCGAGGATGACTCCCCAGATGGAGTGATGGTTGATTTGGCGACAGCGGCGACACCGGCGACAACCCGCGTAATACCTGGTCTGCAGCATGGCGACAAAAGTGGCGACTGTCGCCGCTGCAAGCCTCTCTCTTGGGGATTTTTCGGCCAAGCCCACGCGAGCGGGAAGGCTCCGCATTCCAGCCCGCGTGGGCTCACATTAAAAACCGACGAACGATCACCCGGCCATGGAAAACCACTGGGCTCCAAGGTCTTCCAGCGCTACCGATTTGCTCAAGAGTCTCCCCAAAAATGCTGTTGACCGCGAGCAAAACGAGCGCTAAACCAGAACCGTACAAGCGCTGTCCTCGACAGCACCCAGGTAGCCAGAACCGTTGAGGTTACGCCACATCGTGGTGGTTCTCCCCAAGTGCGATTAGCGTCCGGCGGCTCGCACGGTCACTACCCATGTGATGGATGCCCACTTCTACGCTTTGCCTACTGCGGCAAAACCCACCCTACTCGGCTGCTCTGCAGCAACTTATCCGCTTGGCCATTTCTTGCGCCAACCTGTTGCCCGTCTCTTTGCCCCCTAAAGAGACGGGCGCATCTCACACTGCTGCAGCCTTGCTCGCACGAGCCTTTGCGGCTTTCCCCCTCGTGACAATCGGCGTGACAAACACCGAATGCTCACTCACCACAGCGATGCCGATGATGATGCCGCAGCCCACGGAATGGACTGCACCTGACTGACAGTCAGGCATGCCCCAGTCATCACATCACTGCCGTCACCCAACTCAGGATCTCTCGGCACCGGTCTCGTCAGCCAGTGCAGCCTCCACCCGCCCACCGCTATCGGTGTTCAGGAGGCCAGATCATGAGATGCCCAAGCTCCCGGCCGTAAGGAGCCGTCAGTCCCGCGTGAGTGGACAACCCTCACAGGTCGCAGGGGCCTTGATCCCTGATAACACTCAACAACCGTGGCGGGATGAGTGAGGACGAAGTCGATAATCTCAGGAGAATGTCGATGCAACTGTGCGAAGCGTTCGAGCCACCACAACCGTTGCTGGAATACCAGCAGGCGCCACTGCCCTACCCGGTCGAAGCACTCGGGGAACTGTTGGGCCCTGCGGTCGAACGACTGGCCGAGGTGATCGGCGTACCCTGCGCCATGGCGGCGCAATCGGTGCTGGCTACTACTGCCCTGGTGAGCCAGGGTCATGCCAATGTCCAACTCGATGGCCGAACCTATCCGTTGTCCCTCTACCTACTGACGGTGGCGTCCTCGGGTGATCGCAAAAGCGCGGTGGATCACCTGGCACTGAAGGCGGCGCGCGACTGGGAACGACAGCAGTGGACCCTGTATGCGGAAAAGCTCAAAGCTTATCGCGTAGCCACCAGCCTCATGACCAAACCCAAAACCTCAAAGAAACCCACGGAGGCAGAAGGCGGTGAGCTATCCGAGCCGGTACCGCCGAGACTGATCATTGCCGAGCCCACCATTGAGGCCCTGGTCAAAAGCCTATGCCATGGTTTGCCCAGCATGGGTTTGTTCAATGATGAAGGTGGCCAGTTCTTGGGCAGCAGCACCATGAGCAAAGAGAACCAGCTCAAGGCGATCACCACCTTGTCGACACTGTGGGATGGCAGCCCCATCGACCGGGCGCGCTCTATGGCAGGAGAAAGCCTGCGTGCCTATGACCGCCGCCTCAGCCTACACCTGATGCTGCAACCCTACCTGGCCAACCAACTGTTCAAAGACCCGGTGATCAATGGCCAAGGCATCCTCGGCCGTTGCCTGATCAGTTGGCCCGAGCGCCTGGCCGGCCAGCGACTCTACAAGGCAATCGACCTGACCCGAGATGCCAAAGTCCAGCGCTACCAACAGCGGATCACCGCCCTGCTGCAAAAGCCCTGGTCGCTTCACAAGGATGGATCACTCAATCCCGCCACGCTGGAGCTGACTCCCCGCGCCCGTCGTGCCTGGATCGATATTCACGACACCATCGAGTGCCAGTCTGGCGAGTTCGGCGAGCTAGCCGGCGTCCAGCCTGTGGCGAGCAAGGCCGCGGCGAATGTACTGCGTATCGCGGGCGTACTGGCCATGGTTGAAGAGGCCAGTGCGTTGGACGAAGCACACATCCAGCGCGCCTCCACACTGATGGATTACTACCTGGCCGAGATTCAGCGCCTGACCGAACAGGCGCCGGTCAATAGCCGTCGCGAGGAAGCGGATCGACTGCTGCGCTGGCTGGTGCAGAAGGGCTGGACTCACTTCACCATTCGCGACGTCAATCGCAACGGCCCTCGTTTTGCCCGCAAGAGCGCTGACCATACCGCCTCTTTATTGGTCGTGCTGATCACTCATCGCTGGCTGAGCAGCCGCGATGGAAGAACCTTCGAGGTCCGTCATGTTCCGCCTCAATGACGCGGTGCGCCGCTACCAGGCGCAACATCAACCGCAGCCAGAATCGCGGCGTGTCGCCGCCTCTGTCGCCACCCTGTCGCCACGTGCCAGGCCAGAAACGACGCGGGTTGTCGCCACTGTCGCCGCTGTCGCCACCCCCCCCCTGGAGCCTGCCAACCTTGCCCTGCTGATTGAGCAACTGCGCGAAGAAGGGGCACTGCTGCAACACCAGGAGAACGCCCTCCTGATCCGCCCGACACACTGGCGGCAGATGGACAGGCTCAGCCCCCACTGGAAAGCCCTGCTGCTCTATCTGCAGACAAACGAAAATGGTGATGACAATGGCACTGGTCGGTCGGCGTGATGGTCGCAACTTTGGCTACGGTCGTCAGCTGAGCTACGCCGGCCCACAAGCGCTCAGCGATCTGTTTGCTGGCGGCCACTTCGCCACGGTCAAAGCGCATAGTGATCGCTGGCAAGCGTTCGTGCGTTGGTGTCGGTCAGAGGACGGCCCCGGTTACAACGATGCGCGCCAGATCGATCGTCAGACGCTGCAAGACTACGCCGCTTCCCTGCGCCAGCAGATCCAGCAAGGTGAACTCTGCATCGCTACCGCGCAGAACCGCCTGAGCAGCGTCAACCGTACCCTCGCTGCGCTACGCGGTGATCAGGACGTGAGGATCGCCAGCCCGAGTCAGGCGTTGGGACAGAAGCGCTCGACCGTACGCACCCGCGCGCCGGATGGCCAAGACCACCAACAGGTGCGGCGAGTACTCGAGGCGCTTGGCGAACAGCAACACGAGCGGGTGGCCGCGATTATCCGTTTGGCCCGAGAAACCGGCATGCGCCTGCGCGAAGCGATCCTGGCTGACCTGCCACGCTTGCACCGCGAAGCTGAACACTTAGGCCGCATCAACATCCAGGACGGCACCAAAGGTGGCCGCTCAGGGGCATCAGCACCGCGATGGGTCATAGCCAATGAAGCGGTGAAGGCGGCGCTGCAGTTTGCTCGTCATGCGGCACCGACCGGCAGCCGCAACTTGCTGGCCCGAAACGAAAGCTACGCCGCGTTCCTGCAACAGACCGTACTCCCTGCCCGCGAAACGCTGCATGAACATGGGCTGAAGGGTTTTCATGAACTGCGCGCGGCCTACGCCTGCGAACGATACGAGCAGCTCACTGGTCACGCCGCACCGGTCAATGGTGGCCACTGCTATCGCATTGACCGCGACCTTGATCAACAAGCGCGGCAACAGATCAGCGTGGAGCTCGGGCATAACCGGATCGATGTAGTTTCCGTCTACATTGGAGGCAGAGCGTGAGTAAGCCCTTCGATATGACGCTGTTCCTGAGCGGCGTCCTGACCGGCTCGAAGGTCACACAACAACGACACCTACGCCAAGCCCGAGCCATGCAAGCGGCCATTCAACAGCGATGGCAACGCGATAATCCCTGGACTTGGCAGATCAAGCATGTGCGCTGGTTTCTCACTCAGCACCTGAAAGACCATTCCGACGCCACCCGGTATTACTATCGACTCACCGCCCTATTGGTCTGGAAGCGATTAGGGAGCGAAGAGAGTTGCTGATCTGACGCTCGAATCGTGAGTAGGCTGCCTTCATCTATCTCAACAATGTCCGGGCGACCATCCCCTCCAGACCCTTGGATTAGTCTTGAAGGTAAAATGCGCCAACACCCATCCGACTTACAGCCAAGCGGGATGAAGCACCACCAGCCATAGATCGAGATGTTGCTGCTTTACTGCGGAATGGATCGCTGTGCAATGGTCTCCTTGGGTTGGGAGATGACCTTCGAGTTTGGGCTTTGAACAAGGAAGACCCCCCCAAGAATCATGGCTGCGCCTATCACCTTCAAGAAGGTGATGGGTTTCGAGGTAAGCCCCATCAAGCCGAAGTGGTCCATCAACAGTGCGAGGAAGATCTGTCCGGCGACGACCAGGATGATAAAGCCGCTGGCGCCCAGTTTCGGCGTTACAACTACTGCGCTGCCGACATAGATCGCCCCCAGGATTCCCCCGATCCATACCCACCAGGCGCCTCGCAAGGCGCGACCGATATCCGGAGCTTGCACCTTGAGGATGAGCAGGACGGCGATTACCACGAACGCGCTGATGACGAGTGAGGTGAGGGCTGCCCAGAGCGGATGCCCCAAGGCTCGTCCAACCGCCGCGTTGCTGGTCGCCTGAATCGGCAGGACCGCGCCAGCAACGAACGCCATGGCCATCGGTAAAACTGTGAGAAAGAGCGATTTGCTCAACATGATCAGTATCTCTTCAGGTTCAAGTTAGGAATGGACGGTTGCAGGAGCTGAATGCAACACGGCTATTAAATTGGTGTGTGAGGGTTGTGTTGCATGGTGCTGGCCTGTTGCATGCTTCCCCCATGACCTCAATCTGGCATTTGAAGTCGAAACGTTTACGCGCCGAACATTCAATTGAAAGGCGATGGCGTCCAGTGTTTCTTAACGCCGCGCGGCCAAGGGCTGTGTGGACCACAAAAGTAAATGGTCACGACCCTCCTGCTGGACCGCATATCAACGGATCAACGGCCCGTCAATCGAATGATCACGCGCGTCAGAAGCGCGCCAGTAATAATTACCGCGAATAATCGTAAGGTCTGCATCGCCAGCACCAGCCCGACATCGGAATGTGTGTCCACTGCCATGATCACCATGGTATCCAGCCCGCCTGGGCTAGTGGCCAGGTAAACCGAGAGAAAGTCTTTGTCGAGCAGTGCCGCCAGCAACCAGGCTGACAACGCACACATCGTGATCATCAGCACCGCTCCCAATATCATCGCCGGCAAACGCCGCCAGACGTAGCCGATGGTCGGGCGGTCAAAACGTAAGCCGACGTAGCAACCAATCGCGCCGTAAGCGGTGGCGAGCAGCCAGGTGGGCAGGGTTATGTGCAACAAGCCGCTCGCTTGCAAAGCGCCACCCAACAACAATGGTATGAGCAGAGCACCGGCTGGTAGAAAATTACCCAGTGTGATCCCGCTCAGAAGCGTGGCGAATGTGAGCCCCAGGTTCAGCAGGTTGGAGCATTGCATCGCGGCGCACGCGGCATGCGCTTCGCTATCCCCGGTCGGTGTCTCCAGCCAGCGGCTGACTAGCGCACCGATGATGGCCACGCACACCACCCGCACATATTGCATGGTGGCGACCACTCGTGAATCGGCACCGAATTCATCGGACATTGCGACCATCGCCGAAGCGGCCCCCGGTGCCGCGCCCCAGGCGGCGGTGCTAGCCGGGATACCGCCGACCCGTGCCAGCACAAGCCCGACCAGCGCACTGAAGATGACCGTCAGCAGGGTTGCAAGCAGCATCAACGGCCAGGACCGTGCCAGCGAGACCAGAACTGCCAGGGTCATCGAATGGGCTGCAAGAATGCCAACACAACCCTGGCCCAACGTGAAGGCAAAGCGGTGCAAGCGAATGCTAGCACCGCATACGCCGAAGACAATGGCTACTAACATGGGTCCCAGAAACTGCCCGGCGGGTACCCCCAGAAACGTAAGCAACTGACCGCTGGCACCGGCAAGCAGCGTCAGTGCGATCCATTGAATCGGAGCGGGGCAAGTGTGCAATAGAGGCGGCGGTGAATAAGTCAAATTTACGCTCCCACATGCTGGCCGCCCCGATTGCGGGGCGTACAGTCAATGTGCGGATCATTATTGATGCCTTATTCGATCAAGTATATTTTCTAATATTGATGAATTAATAACTTTGGTTGATGGATATGGACCTGCGCGACCTCGCCTATTTTGAAACCATCGCCGAGTTGGGCCACCTGGGCCAGGCGGCGCAAAAGCTCAACCGCAGCCAACCGGCGCTGACCAAGAGCATTCAGCGGCTTGAGGAGTCGCTCGGTACGCGACTGTTCGAGCGTGACGGCCGACGCATCAAACTCACCCCGGTTGGGGAGCTACTGAAGGTGCGCGGCAAACAGCTGCAACAGAACATCGCTGAAACCCGACGTGAGGTGCGCGATTTTGCCAGCGGTGTGATGGGTAACATTCGCTTGGGCTGCAGCGCTTCCATGGCGGACCACCTGCTGCCACACCTGACCGCGACATTGCTTTCCCATGCGCCGGCAATCACGCTGAACCTGGTGATCGGTCAGGACGATTTCCTGCATGAGTCCCTTTGTTCCGGGCGGTTAGACATGGTGATTTGCTCGAAGTATGAAACGGGTCCGTTACTGGAGTCTCATGCTTTGTTCGACGCTGAAGCGGTGGTGGTCGCCAGCCATAATCATCCGCTGTTCAATGCCCGATATCAGTTGCGTGACCTGTGTCAGTACCGCTGGGTGCTGCCGGCGACCACCGTTTCAGCCCGTCGCTGGATCGATAATGCGTTCCAGGAGCGGAACTTGCCCTTGCCCCAGGTGCAGATCGAGACCACCTCGATTTCTCTTCTGCCACGCTTGGTCGGTGCAACAAACCTGCTTTGCTTTCTACCCCGGGAAACACTTGAAGACGTCAAGGGCAGGACGAACCTTCGCGAGGTCATGCTCAAGGAAACCACGATGAAACGCACTATCGTCGTGTTCACTCGTAGGAACGCCTACCTGTCGCCGGCGGCGCAGATGCTGCTGGGTATTCTCAAAGTTGAAGGCGCACAGTTTTTCAATGGGAGGCAGGTTGTGTAGAGGCGGCCCCGGTTGCTGCACTCGGCAGGGGGTGAGGTACAGCCTGCCTGACGTTCTTCACTGGTGTACGAAAAGCGTAACGCCAGGAGACGAGGCAATCTGAAGATGCGCCAAGGCTGAGCGTGAAAAAACAATTCAATTCCGACGGATTGGAGCACTGAGGCCGTTTCAACGGTTTGCGACACGACACTAATCCGGACAAACAGTTTCGCCGCGCTCATTGATCATGCGTCCAACCTCCCGCGTTGACGGTACCCGATGTGAGGGATTGATGGAATTCGCTTCTGCGTTTGCGAGATTCTCTATCACTGTCAATAGAACGTGTCGTGCTGTTTCGACGTCTTGCTCCTTGAGCCCGGCCACACTCACCTCGTTGACTTCCAGCGCCAGAGGAATCAACACATCCTTCAGGCGCCGTCCTTCATCGGTGAGGAAGACGTGAACATTTTTCTTGTTATCCGGCATCTGCTGCCGGACGACGTAGCCCAGTTTTTCCATCGCCTTCACCGCAGCGAAAGTCGTAGGCTCCATCAGTCCAGCCTGAGTGCTGAGTTGTTTTTGGGTCAATCCGTCTGTCTCCCAGAGGATCCGCAAGAACGCCCAATGACCAAAGGATACGTCGTGTTCGGTCAGTCGCATCTGCAGCGCTCTTACCAGAGAGCGAGTTGCATCCTTGACCAGGTGGGCCAGACGGTCATCAGGCACAACATCGTGCCAATGCCTGAGTATTTCCTGGGTTTCAGGTTGTTTGTGGCCTAAAGGCTTTCGTACAGTCATATCAAGATCCAATCTCATCACCTGCGTAAGCGGTACTAAGCATAACGCGTTGCCTCAACACATGCGCCAGATCAAAAAATACTTAGAGATCGTACTTTTTTTGATTGCGAGGGAAGAAAAATCACCATATTCTCTTAGAGACCTAATAAAAAAGACACACCAAGCCCTCCCTGGCTCCGGTTGTGTTACACAAAGTCCGAGGCGTGCACAATGACAACAACAGCAACTACAGATGCCGTGCCCCATCTTCTCCAGCGCAGCAATGAGCGCATCGAGAAGGTCTATAGAAAAGTCACACTACGTTTGATGACCTTCATCTTCGTGGCCTGGGTTCTCAATTATCTGGATCGCGTGAACATCAGCTTCGCGCAGGTTTACCTGAAGCACGATTTAGGCATGAGCGATGCTGCCTACGGACTCGGCGTAAGCTTGTTTTTTATCGGCTACATCGCATTGGAAATACCCAGCACGCTTTACCTGCAAAAGATTGGTGCCCGGTTGACGATCACCCGGATCATGGTGCTGTGGGGCTTGATCTCAGCGTCCATGGCGTTCATGACAACGCCCACTCAGTTCTACATTGCCCGCGCCCTGTTGGGCGCTGCCGAAGCTGGCTTCTGGCCTGGAATCATTCTTTATCTGACCTATTGGTATCCAGGTGCCAGGCGTGCTCGCATCACCTCGCGATTCTTGCTGGCCATCGCCGCGGCGGGAATCATCGGCGGTCCCCTGTCCGGTTGGATACTCACGCATTTCGTCGACGTCATGGGAATGAAAAACTGGCAGTGGATGTTCATCCTGGAAGGTCTTCCTGCTGCTGTAATGGGTGTGATGGCCTACTTCTATCTGGTGGACAAACCCGAGCAGGCAAAGTGGCTCGACGACGAGGAAAAATCCATTATTCTCGACGCGCTGGCCGCTGACCGCGCAGGCAAGAAGCCCGTTACCGATAAGCGTCATGCTGTGCTGGCTGCGTTCAAGGATCCGCGCGTATACATCCTTGCTGCTGGTTGGGCCACCGTGCCGCTATGTGGCACGATCCTCAATTACTGGACGCCTACCATCATCCGGAACACCGGTATCCAGGATGTACTGCAAGTCGGATTGCTTTCCACCGTGCCATACATCGTGGGGGCGATCGCCATGATTCTCATTGCGCGCAGCTCCGACATTCGTCTGGAGCGTCGTAAGCACTTCTTTTTCAGTGTCGCCTTCGGTGCCTTGGGCGCCTGCCTGCTGCCTCACGTTGTGGACTCGGCCATTATTTCAATTACTTGCCTGGCAATGATTGCGGTGTCGTACTTTGGTGCCGCAGCGATCATCTGGTCGATTCCTCCTGCTTATCTTAATGATGAGTCCGCCGCAGGGGGGATTTCGGCGATCAGTTCTCTTGGTCAGATCGGAGCGTTCTGTGCGCCCATCGGACTCGGCTGGATCAACACAGTTACCGGCAGCCTCGCAATCGGACTGACGATAATCGGGGTACTGATCCTGGCCGGCGGTCTGGCGGTTCTGATTGCGGTGCCAGCTAACGCCTTGAGCGAAAAGCCACTTACCGACGAATAGGATCGAGCAGTCTGATTGGCCGAAGCACGCCTAAAAAACGTTAGATATCTATGCAACTCCCGGTTCGCGGGCGTGTTCAGCCCGCGACCGGATGTAATGAGGAAACAGCGATGAGTAGTTCCGAACAGCTCGATGATGGGTTCACTGGCCTCAAGGTGACCGCCAAAACCGAAATTGCCCAAGGCATTTTCCGCTTCGAATTGGCCCACCCGCAGGGGTTGCTTCTGCCCGCGTTTACGCCCGGTGCGCACCTCAGGGTAAGGGTGCCCAACGGAAGCATCCGCAATTACTCATTGAGCAACGACCCGCAAGAGCGTGAGCGTTATGTCATTGCGGTCAAGCGCGACGCCAACGGACGAGGCGGTTCGGTGAGCATGGCCGATGATATCGAGGTAGGCGACTTGCTACCGGTGGCAACACCGCAAAATGAGTTCGAACTTACTGAGAGTGCCCGACAGTTCATCTTCGTCGCCGGAGGCATCGGTATTACCCCGATCCTGTCGATGATGCGTCACCTGAAGGCCAGCACCGACATCTCCTTCAAACTCTACTACTGCACCCGTAATCCGGAACTCACCGCCTTCAGGGATGAGCTGCTGGGGGCCGAATTTGTTAACACGGTAGTCATTCACCACGACTTCGGCAATCCAGCAGACGCTTACGATTTCTGGCCTGTTTTCGACAAACCGAGCAGCGGTACACATGTGTACTGCTGTGGCCCCCGGCCATTGATGGACAGCGTGCTGGACATGACGGGGCACTGGCCACCCGGCTCCGTACATTTTGAAAGCTTCGGCGTCGACCAGAGTCGCTTCGCCGAAAACCGGCCTTTTTCGGTGACCCTTGGCCGGAGCGGAATCGACCTCGAAATTCCCGCCGACCGCTCGATTCTGGAGGTTTTGCGCGACAACGGTATCCGGGCACCAAGTTCTTGTGAGAGTGGCACCTGCGGCTCTTGCCGTACCCGTCTGATTGAAGGTGACGTCGAGCATCGCGACATGGTGCTGCGTGAGGACGAACAGCACGATCAGATCATGATTTGCGTTTCCCGAGCCAGAAATGACGTGCTGGTACTCGACCTCTAGGCGAGACCCTTTTTACAAACGATTAGTTGAACGCTGGAGATATTACATGTTGACCCCTGAAGAGAACCTGTTGCTCTGCCGCGTCGAAGGCGACGCACCGATGGGCCAGATGATGCGCCGTCACTGGACGCCAGTGTGCTTGCTCGAAGAAGTCAGCGAGCCCGACGGCACGCCTGTCAGGGCCCGTCTGTTCGGTGAGGACTTGGTAGTGTTTCGCGACACCGAAGGTCGCGTGGGTGTCATGGACGAGTATTGCCCGCATCGCCGCGTGTCGCTGATCTACGGCCGCAATGAAAACTCAGGCTTACGCTGCTTGTATCACGGCTGGAAAATGGACGTGGACGGTAATGTGGTGGAAATGGTTTCCGAACCTGCCGCCAGCAACATGTGTCAGAAGGTCAAGCACACGGCCTACAAAACCCGAGAATGGGGCGGTTTCGTCTGGGCCTACATGGGGCCACAGGACGCAATTCCCGAATTTGTGCCACCTGTCTGGGCACCCCATGCGCAGGTTCGAGTGAGCATCGCCAAGGCAATCATTCCCTGCAACTGGGCGCAGATCCTGGAAGGCGCCATCGACTCGGCACACAGCTCAAGCCTGCACTCATCCGACTTCGTTCCAGCCCGGGTTGGGGGCGCTGAAACGACCGCGAAAAACTGGCTACGACCGTCCACGGACAAAGCTCCACGCATGCAAGTTGACCGTACCAGCTATGGCTTTCGTTATGCCGCTCTGCGCCGCCCCATTCAGGATGCAGCCATCAACGAGTATGTGCGATCTACTGTATTCGTAGCCCCCGCCACCGCGCTGATCCCACCGAATAACTTGTACAACGTGGCGAATATCAACGTACCGATCGACGACACCCACACAGCCTTCTATTTCATGGCTTGGGGAAATCCCGATACCACCCCGGAAACCGAGACCTGGCGAAAGTTTCTTGGCCAGCAGCCCGGCATCGATCTGGACGAGTGTTACCGCCCGCTACGGAACGACGAGAACCGTTTCTTCCAGGACCGTGAAGCCATGAAAAACGGCAACTTTACGGGCATCAAGGGCTTCCCCAATCAAGATATCGCCATGTGGGTGACCATGGGGCCCATCGCCAACCGCTCCGATGAGCGCTTGGGCGCCAGTGACCTTGCGGTGGTGGAATTCCGCCGGGTTATGCTTGATGCCGTGGCAGCGTTCCAAGCGGGTGATAGCGCTATTGGTACGGGTGAGAAAGCGATCCCTTCCAATATCTGCTCGTTCCAGGCGATCGTGTCCAAGGACATCGACTGGCGTGAATATAAAGCTCATTACGTTTGGGACTTCGGCGATGCCAATATGGTTGTCGAGCCCGATTACGAGGTCCAGACCTGATGGCCAGCCAGACGGAATCTTCGACACGGCTGCGCCTGGGGGTCGTCGGTCTAGGTCGGGCATTTACCCTGATGCTGCCAACTTTCCTGGCCGATCGCCGCATTCAGTTGGTAGGCGCCTGTGATCCTCGTGAACAAGCTCGCAGGCAATTTGAACGGGATTTCGATGCTCCTGCTTTCGAGACCATCGAAGCCTTGGCAGCCGACAGCAATGTCGACGCCTTATACATTGCCAGCCCACATCAGTTTCACGCCGAACACACCCGTATAGCTGCGGCTAACCGCAAGCACGTGCTGGTCGAAAAACCTATGGCGTTGTCGTTGGACGAGTGCGACCGGATGATCGCCGATTGCGCCGATGCTGACGTGAAACTGATCGTTGGGCATTGCCACAGCTTCGATACCCCGTATCTGCGTACCCGGGAGCTGATCGGTAGTGGCGAGTTCGGCGCGGTCAAGATGATTCAAGCGTTGAACTACACCGACTACTTGCAGCGTCCTCGCCGCCCGGAAGAACTCTCGACCGCTGAAGGCGGCGGAGCAGTATTCAGCCAGGCCGCACATCAAGTGGACGTGGTCCGTTTGCTGGCTGGCAGTCGCGCTACCTGTGTCCGCGCGGCAGTGGGTAACTGGGACCCCGCCCGGCCTACTGAAGGCGCCTACACAGCCACTCTATGGTTCGAGAATGGGGCATTCGCCTCTATTACCTACAACGGCTACGGACACTTCGACTCCGACGAGTGGATGGACTGGGTTGGGGAAATGGGCAAGCCCAAAAATCCCGAAGCTTACGGCGGCGCGCGTCGGTTATTGCAGCAGGTGCAAACGGCGGATGAGGAGGCGCGGCTCAAAGCTGAGGGCACTTATGGCGGCACACGCTACGTCAGCCCCCCTTCTGCCGACGACGCGACGGCCTTCCAGCATTTCGGCCCGATTATCGTGTCGTGCGAAGGTGGCGACCTTAGGCCAATGGCTGATGCCGTCATGATTTACCGGCCGCATAGTCGTGATCGAATGATGCTTGAGCGGCCAACGGTGCCGCGTTCCGAAGTCATAGACGAACTGTATCTAGCGCAGTTCTACGGGGTCACTCCGTTGCATAACGGCGAGTGGGCTCGTGACACTTTGGAGATCTGTCTCGCCATGTTGCGATCCAGCAAAGAACAATGCGACATCACACTGGGTGTGAATGTTGAAGATACTCAATCCTGCGAGAACCCGTCATGAACAAGTTGAACTTATCTATTGCTGTGGGCAACTACGATCGTATCCGACCATTGGTGGACGGAGAAGTACAGATCGATGGGGTCGACCCAATCTTTATGCTGCAAGATCCCGAAGAGATCTTCTTTCGCGCATTTCGCCATGCTGACTACGACATCTGCGAGTTATCGTTGAGCAGCTACAGCGTTAAAACCGCAGCTGGCACCAGTCCCTATATTGCTGTCCCTGTCTTCCCGTCCCGCGCGTTTCGCCACACCTCGATCTACATCCGCAATGATCGCGGAATCGAGTCCGCAGCAGACCTCAAGG
Source organism: Pseudomonas sp. GP01-A4 (assembly GCF_058780865.1). Taxonomy (NCBI): domain Bacteria; kingdom Pseudomonadati; phylum Pseudomonadota; class Gammaproteobacteria; order Pseudomonadales; family Pseudomonadaceae; genus Pseudomonas; species Pseudomonas sp. GP01-A4. The sequence goes on along the minus strand of NZ_JBYSWF010000011.1, from coordinate 29,323 downwards.
GCAAACGTATCGGTGTGCCGGAGTACCAGTTGACGGCGAACGTATGGGTTCGACTGTTCCTGGAAGAGGACCATGGTTTGAAAGCGTCTGACGTCACCTGGGTCCGTGGTGGGTATGAAGAAACCGGGCGTCTGGAGAAAATTGTTCTGAAACTACCCGCGGATGTAATCGTCGAGAACGCACCGGAGACTGAAACGCTTTCTGGCATGCTCGCCTCTGGTGAACTGGATGCCGTGATCGGTCCACGTGCACCTTCGTGTTTCACCCAGGGCCATCCCAAGGTCAGCTATCTTTATCGTGATCCTCAGGGAGCGGCCTCGGACTGGTATCGCCGCACTCAGCTATTCCCGATCATGCACGTGCTGGGGATCCGGCGCACGTTGGCCGAGCAGCACCCTTGGTTACCCGGGGCCGTTGCCAAAGCATTCGAGAAGTCCAAGTCCGTAGCGTTGCAGAAACTAAGCGACACCTCCGCCACCAAGGTAACGTTGCCGTTTATCGAGGATCAGTTAAGGGCGGCGCGCCAGTTGCTCGGTGAAGACTTCTGGTCCTATGGTTTCGAAGCTAACCGCCATGTACTCACTCGCTTCCTAGAACGCCACCACGCCGAAGGACTGTCGTCACGCTTGCTTCAGCCTGAGGAACTGTTCCATCCAGCGTCGTTGGAGAGCTTTAAAATTTAACGGTGGTCATAGCGAATGTTCACCCTCGAAAAAGTAGGTTCGAGGGTGTTTAGTAAACCGAGTATGGTTATTAAATTTGTGGCTGTCCCTATCGGGCGAGTAGATGGCGGCCACAACTTTCCATTACGTGCAGAGAGATGATAACGGTTTCAATGCCTGAGTACATTCGCGGATATAAGTTCAGTCGCATAAAATGTATTTATCTTGCTAGGTCTCATTGTTTGGTTGGGCGATTATCGACAAGATGAGATGCAGAATTTTTATGTTTAATGACAACTTTAGATCTTGAGTTGCCTACCAATGTCTAGCTTGATCCAAGCTCTGGTCGTTATCGCCAATATGGGGTGGACGGGTAATTGATTTATCCGTTTGAAGTATTTTCTTGCGCGTGCGCAAAACCTTTAGATAGGCGAGCTAACTGTCCGGGGCAATAGGTTGGACGAATACCTGCTGCACAAAAATAAGAAAAGGTAAAACAATGAATAAAAACACCTATATTGCCAGGACAAATGCTCTGCTTCTTGCATTGTCCTTCGGCTCTCCCTTTGCGGCGGCGGATCTATTAAAAGACAGCAAAGGCAGTCTTGAGCTAAAAAACTTTTACTTCAATCGCGACTTTAGAGACTCGACGGCTACTGAATCCAAGCGAGAGGAATGGGCGCAGGGTTTCATCGTTAATCTGCAATCAGGCTTTACCGACGGAACTGTCGGTTTTGGATTGGACGCCCTTGGTATGTTGGGGCTGAAACTTGACTCCAGCCCCGACCGATCGGGCACAGGACTTCTATCTCGCGGCAGCGATCGGCGCGCCTATGATGATTACTCGAAGCTTGAACTGACGGCGAAGGCCAGAATCTCTCAGAGTGAGTTAAGAGTTGGCGGCTTGAATCCAGTTCTTCCCTTACTGGCCTCAAACAATACACGGCTGTTGCGACAAGTTTTTAACGGTGTGCAACTGACATCAAAGGATATCAAATCGCTGACTGCAACTCTCGGCCAGGTCGACACCGTAAAACAGCGCGACTCAACCAACTCTGAAGACCTGTCTGCCAGTTCTCAACTAGGCGGCTACTCCTCTGCCATCACCAGTGACCACTACACATATGCGGGATTTGACTATCAACTTCTTCCTTCCCTCAATGTGGCGTACCAGTACAGCGATCTGGAGAACTTGTTCCGTCGAGACTACGTCGGTTTAAAGTTTAATACGCCCTTGTCCAAAGGTCGCGTGTTTGCTGAAGTCAGATACTTTGAAGGTCAAGAAAGTGGCAAAAAACTACTAGGAAAAGTGGATAACCGGACGATCAGTAGCAATGCGGGCTATTCGGCCATGGGACACACCTTAAGTGCGGGTTATCAAGCGGCATCCGGCGCGACTGCATACCCGTATGTAAACGGTACGGACACCTATCTGTTTGGTGAAATGCTGGTGAGCAACTTCGCTCTTGCAAATGAAGATGTCTGGTATGCCGGATATTCGTATGACTTTGCCGCCCTCGGCTTGCCTGGTCTGACATGGAGTCTGCGTTATGCGAAAGGAGAAAACGTCGACCCCACGAATATTAAAACTGTGAAGGCAAAGGCGCTCAGGGCGGAAGGTTCCGACGGTGAGGAGTGGGAAAGAAGTTCTGATATCACTTACGTAGTACAAAGTGGCGTGTTTAAAAGTGTTTCATTCCGATGGAGGAATGCAATCAATCGATCCACTTATTCAGATGGGGCCGATGAGAACCGACTCATAATTGGATATGTCTATAACTTTTGATTGATAGCCATGTTCAGGTGCAATGCTCGTCTGGATTCTGCGCTGGGCATGGCGAACTGATATTTCGTTATTTATTGATTTAGGTGTGCTGGAATGCAAAATATAGAACTGACGGGCTTGGATTCCGAGATCGATGAAAACGTACGTAGGGCGTTATTGGAGGATATCGGAAGTGGTGACATCTCCGCGCAGCTTGTGCCGTCCGCTCGCTTGGCCAGTGCAAAAATTATTACTAGAGAACCTTGTATCATCAGTGGTGTGTCGTGGGTGGAGGCCGTCTTTCGCCAACTAGATCCACCTGTCATCCTGAAATGGGACGTTAAGGATGGAGAGCGCGCAGAACCAAATCAAGCCGTATTACATTTAGAGGGTCCTGCCCGCTCTTTATTGACCGGTGAGCGAACCGCACTGAACTACTTACAATTTCTCTCGGGCGTCGCGACACAATGCCGGCGGCTAGCTGATAAAGTTGCGCATACTCACGTAAAGTTGCTCGACACTCGAAAGACTATCCCTGGCCTTCGGCTCGCACAAAAATACGCAGTTACTTGCGGTGGTTGCCATAATCATCGCATTGGTCTCTACGACGCCTTCCTCATCAAAGAAAATCATATTGCAGCTTGCGGTGGTATTCTCGAAGCTATCCATGCTGCACACCGCATTGCACCAGGTAGACCGGTAGAGATCGAAGTCGAAAACCTAGGCGAACTGCAAGAAGCACTGAGAGGTGGAGCGGATTTAATTATGTTCGACGAACTGAGTCTGGATGACATGCGTGAAGGCGTTCGACTCAACAACGGACAGGCCCGGCTTGAGGCCAGCGGCGGAATCAATGAAAGTACATTGGTAGCTATCGCAGGTACTGGGGTTGACTACATATCAATTGGTGCGCTAACTAAAAATATAAAAGCCATAGACTTATCTATGCGCTTGAGCCTTTAAACATCAGGCAATATTCTGCCGAGCCCTGCCTCCGTAAATAGCCAGAAATAGCATTACTTGTGCGGGCATCATGCCAGCACTGAATTGTGTTGGCGGTTGGTAGAACCTGTTTTTATTACTATCCCCCGTTAGAAAATGCCGCCACGAGATACACAGCCAAAGTGTTAGGCAGCACCGCTGGAGCACCATCCGGCCGCAGTCTAGGTAATGCAGGCTTCCAGTGTGCGTCCCTTACGCCCAGCAACTGTGGGCCACGGGGGCGTTTCAGGTCGCTTCCAGACATAGTTGAATCGCCCCTTAATATGTGGACATTCGATCGCCGCTTTTAGTCGGTTGCTGCCTGTCGCCACCGGCAGCAATGGGCAGTTCTCTGTCGATCATGATTACGAAGCGTGCTGGTAAAGTCGAATGCAACCGAGTGGTCAAGTGGAATGCAATTTCGCACGGCATTCCAATTGGTATTCCAACTAAAAAACAAACAATAAATTAATGTTATAAATCAATAGACTAGTGATCTTATTCAAATTACCCCGGCCACTACATACGAAGCACCACCAAAACCCGCTTCGTGCAGGTTTTGCTGTTTCTGGGCTCCTGGAAACACACCGCCGAATGAGCCTTCGGATTTTTCCCGCAAGCCATCGCGCCCTTGATGAACTGGTGCTCATCAATCGACACGACTAGCCTTGAAACGTCGCTGCAAAATCAGCGACCGGGTTTAGCAGCTCGGTTAATATCAAGGCATGCAATGCCACCATCCGTTCAAACGAAGCATCTTGCGTCCGCTTGTCCGCGTTATGGCGGCTGTGCGTGGGGCACTTTCGAGTGCGCTGGGTTCCTTGATTCCTGGTCTGCTAACCCGCGTACGGTCGCCACCCTTTTCGTTTAGCAGCAATGTCTGGCGACTCCACCAATCAAGGAGTTGCACTCATGAAAAACAACAGTCCCAATCCTCCGAGCCCGGGCCAATCCTGCACGGATATCTTCTGCATCGCTCAAGGCATCGACCCCGAAACCCTGCTCGTACAGGCCTGCGAAACCCTTGCCTCGCTAAACGCGCTCACTACTGACCTGGCTTTCGAACTTGACGGAGCCTTTCGCCATAAGCTTCTGGCCACTCAGCAATTGAGTGTCTTGGGCGAGTTGCTGGTAACGCGCGCACTGGACATTCTTGTGCCAACGGCAGACTCGAAAATCCAGGGAAAGACGTCTTCCGAGGATTAAAAAATAGCGATCCAGCGGGAAAGCGCCAAAAAATAAAAAAAGGGTGAGCGGGCTATTTTCTTCGAAAATAAATCCGTCACTTTTTTCCAAATACGAAGCACCACCAAAACCCGCCTTGTGCTGATTTTGTTGTTTCTGGGCTCCTGTAAACACACCGCCGAATGGACCTTCGGATTTTTCCCGCAAGTCATCGCGCCCTGCATGAACTGGCGCGAGCCACCCCACGAAGATAGCCTTCTCTGGTTGCTGCTCATCAGCAACCGGCTTTGACAGGCCGAAAAGTGTAACCTTTCACTCCCCTTGATAAGTCGGCATGCCTCGCGCATTCCGCTTCGTTCATGGCGGCTGTGCGTGGGGCATCTTCGGGTGCGCCGGGTTCCTACACTTCCGGTCTGTCAACCCGCGTACAGCTGCCACCCAACCCTGTTTGACAGCAGGGGATGGCAGCTCCCGTCACCAGTGTAGGAGCGTCACCATGAAAAAGATCACTCCCAATCCTCCATGCTCGAACCACCCCGGCGCGGATATCTTCTGCATCGCCCAAGGCATCGACCCCGAAACCCTTCTAGTACAGGCCTGCGAAACCCTCGCCTCGCTAAACGCGCTCACTACTGACCTGGCTTTCGAACTTGACGGCGCCTTTCGCCATAAACTTCTGGCCACTCAGCAATTGAGTGTCTTGGGCGAGTTGCTGGTGACGCGCGCACTGGACATTCTCGTGCCAACGGCAGATTCGAAAACGCAGGAAAGGACAGCTTCAGAGTATTAAAAATAGCGATCCAGCAGGAGATCGCCAAAAAGTAACCAAAGGGTGAGCGGGCTATTTTCTTCGAAAATAAATCCGTCACCTTTTTCTATTACGGATGGTTGTGATACTTCTCCATCCCGTGCCCAGCACAGCTCCACCTGAATTCGCCTCTATCAGACAACCGGAAGTCCGATACCTCATGCTCAAGCCCTGTTTATTCCTGGCCCTCGCCACGCTCTCCACGATCGCCAACGCCGACCTCGGCGGGGTCTGGCAAGGCACGCTCGGCAAGACGCCGATCACCGCCTGTTTCAACGCCGCGCCCAACACAGGCGGCAGTTACTATTACCAGCGATTCCTGACACCGATCCAGCTCACCCAGGAAACACCCGATGCTCCCTGGGTCGAAGAAGGCAACAGCGGTGTTTGGCAACTGGAGATGCCACAGGGCGAATCGCTCAAGGGCGTCTGGAGCAAAACCAAGGGCAGCAATCCACTACCCCTGGCATTGCAGCGCGTAGCAACGCCACCCGAAGGTTGCGCAAGCGATGCTTACAACACGCCCATGGAAACCTCGCCCCTGCCGGTCAAGACGCAGAAGCAGTCCTTCGCCGGGCACAGCTACCAGATAAAAACCCAAGGCGCCCAGGTGACGCTCAAGCTTGAGGGCGACAGCCCGGCAATTCAGAAGATCAACCGGCAGTTGGCAAGCCTGGCCGTCAGCGCTGAGGATCAAGCCAATTACTTCAGCGAACGACGGGAATACCTTGGACGCAACGGTGCGGCCTATACCAGCGAAATCAGCGTCGAACCCACGTACTGGTCATCCCAGTGGATCACCGTCAGGTTTTACCGATGGGCCGCCGGTACGGGCGCCAGGGGTATCAGTTGGGGGCTGCATTCCTGGAACCTGCAAACCGGCGAAAGCGTTGACCCATGGACTTGGCTCGGCGGGCATCAGGAATGGTATGACGCTTACTCCGGCCATCTGAAACTGCCCGTCAACTTCAGCGCATGGCTGGAGAAGCAAACCACCACCGATGAAGGTTGCCCGGCGATCACCAGTTACTCGAGCTTCGACCTGAGCTTCGACACTCAAGGCATGAAGCTGTCGACGCCGGCAAATGGCGACGGTTGCGACAATGACCTGAGCTTCACCTGGGAGCAGTTGGAGCCTGTTTTGTCGGCCAAGGGTAAAGCCGCACTTGCCAGCCTGAAGATGCCTTGAGTGCATAACCATCACGCGATGGTGCAGATGCTGATCGGCGGCGATCCTTTGCGCTGGCGTTTGCTGGCCGTCGTCCGCTCCCTCGCCCTCCCCGACTGCTGGATCGGCGCCGGCTTCGTACGCAACGCGGTATGGGATCACCTCCACGGTCGCCCCCTATCACCACCGACCGGTGACGTCGACGTACTGTGGTTCGACGCCACCTGCACCGACCCCGTCGAAGACCGCCGCCTCGAAGCCCTCTTACACGCAGCAGAACCCTCCATCGACTGGTCCGTCAAAAACCAGGCCCGCATGCACCTGCGCAACGGCGATGCGCCCTATCGCAACGCCAGCGACGCCATGCGCTTCTGGCCCGAGACCGCCACCGCAGTAGCCGTCAGAAGAACCGCAGTGGACGTATGCGAAGTTTCAGCCCCACTCGGCCTGGAAGACCTGTTCAATCTCCAACTCAAACCCACGCCCCGCTTCACCCAGGAAAAACACGCCATCTACCAACAACGCATCACCTCCAAACGCTGGCTAACCCACTGGCCACTGCTGAAACAACCCTGACCCCACAAAAACCTCACATCCATTCACGAATTATTAAGAATCGCCCTCGTATACTCGCCGATCGCCCGGGCCGTTCCCCCGAATGGCCCCCTGCCCCGGTAGCCAGAATCCATGACGCGTTCCGCTCCTCTGCTGCTCCTGCTCGCCGCGCTGTTGTTCTTCTTTGCCCTTGGCAATCACGAGTTGCAAGGCTCGACCGAGGCCCGTGTGGCCGGGATCGCCATGGCCATGCACCTGGATAACGACTGGGTGGTGCCGCGACTGTTCCGTGAACCCTTCCTGGAGAAACCGCCGCTGAGCCTGTGGCTCGACGCCGGGGCGATCCGGTTGTTTGGCGGTACCACTTGGGCAGTGCGCCTGGCGTCGGCGTTTGCCGGGCTGTTCAGTGTGATGCTGCTGTACGGAATGCTGCGCAAGTTTGGCCGGCCCAAGACGCTGGCGTTTGTCGCGGGCCTGATGCTGGCGACCATGGCCAGTTACTGGAGCAACGTGCGCGGTGTGGGTGAGGACTCGCTGCTCACCCTCGGGGTCACCATGGCCCTGCTGGCGTTTTATCAAGCCAACCGCCCTGAGTCGGAGCGCGACCGTTCCAACCTGAGCACCTGGTTGCTGTTCACCTTTGGGATGGTCATCGCCACCTTGAGCAAAGGGGTTCTGGGCCTGGCCATGCCGGGTGTGGTGATCTTCGTCTATCTGGCCAGTACCAGCCTGATGGATAAACAATTCAAGCTGGGCGACTGGATCAAGCCCGGGCTGTTCACGCTGCTGGCGCTGGTGCCGCTGATGATCTGGCTGGGTTTCCTCTACCAGCGCGACGGGCTGCAAGCAGTACGTGAAGTGCTGCTGACCAATAGCGTCGGGCGCTTCAGCGGTTCGTTTGTCGAAGCCGGTCACTACGAGCCGTTCTATTACTACATCGTCAAACTGCCCGAAGCCTTTTTGCCCTGGAATATTCTGGTGTACCTGGGGCTGTGGCACTTCCGTAAAAGCCTGGTGCGCAACCGCTACCGGCTGTTTTTCAGCGTATGGCTGGTGGCGCAGTTCACCCTGCTGACGTTCGCCTCCAGCAAGCGCACGGTTTATCTGATGGCCTTGACGCCCGCCGCGGCAGTGCTGGCCGCCGAGTATGGCGGCGTGCTGCTGGGCTGGCTGAAAAGTCGTGGGCAGGTTTCACACGTTGCCGAACACGTTTATGAAAACCGACGGGGTCTGGTAGGTGGCTTCTTCACCGTGGTAGTGGCCTGCTACCTGATTGCAGCTTTCTGGTTCGCGCCCAAGGCCGATGTGCGCCAGTCGTTTGTGCCGGTAATCAGCCAGATCCAGGCGATGCAGGCGCAAGGCAAGGAAGTGGTGCTGTATCAGGCCAACGAGCGAATCGCCGGCGCCGGGGTGTTCTACATGCAGGCCTATTTGACGATTCTGCAGACGCCGGAGGAACTCAAAAGCTACCTCGCGGCCAAGCCCGGTAACGTGGCGCTGGTGGACAATACTGACCGGCTGAACGTCCCGGTGACGGTGGTCAAGGAGATGGCGATCAACCGTCAGCCGTACTATTTCGTCGAGCAGTAGGGCCTGTCACCACAGCGCCAGGTCGTACGTGAGGTAGACCCGGTAGTTGTCACGATCGCTCGCATAGGTCGAGCGATACGTGGCCTTGCGCAACTCGATGCCTACGCCTTTGAAGGTGCTGTCCTGGATCACGTAGCGCAGGTTGGTGTCCGACTCCCACTCGCGGGCTTCGCGCCCTTTGAAGTCACCGTTCTGGCCCTTGTAGTAGCGGGTCATGAAACTCAGGCCCGGCAGCACGGCGGCAAAGTCGTAGTCATAGCGCAGCATCCAGGTTTGCTCACCGGCCTGGATGAATTTGCCGACACCTGCGTTGCTGAAGGAATACACCGTCGACACGCTGGCGTAGGGCAACGCGGTATCACCGGTGACTTTCTGATAACCCACGCCCAGCGCCTGCGGCCCTAGCCGGTAGGTGAACAACCCGCTGAACATGTCGCTGTCGACCTTGCCATTGCGTGCCTCGCCCGCTTCGTTGCTGATGAAGTAACGCAAGTCGCTGGTGAGGCTGCCGGCACCCACTGGCTGTTTATGCACCAGGCCAAAGAACTGCTGGCGATAGAATTCACGCATTTCGCCGTAGTACCAGGTACCGCTCAGCTTGGGCGTGAAGGCATAGGTGGCGCCGGCAAAATCAAAGTCGCTGCCCTTTTTGCCGCTGTAGCCCTGGGGATAAATGTCCACGCTGTCGGTCGAGTTTCGCAGCTTGAACTTGTCCAGATGCCCGGCGTGCACGTACAGGTTACGGACGCCGCTGTACTCGACTTGAGTGCCCTGGAATGTTTGTGGCAACAGCCGGCCATCGTTGTACACCAGCACTGGAATCTTCGGCAGCAGCGTGCCGGTTTTCACCACGGCTTCACCGATGCGCATCTTCGCGGTCACGCCCAGGCTTGAGAATTCGCTGGCCGCGCGGCCATCGTCGTGCACCGGCAATAGCCCGGTGCCAGCATGGGCGCGGCTGGAGTCGAGCCGGATCCCCGACAACCCCAGCGCATCGAGGCCGAAACCCACCGTGCCTTCGGTATAACCCGATTGCAGGTTGAGCAAAAAGCCCTGGGCCCACTCCTTGCGGTCCTCGCCACCGTCGCGGTAACCGTCGTTGAAATAGTAATTGCGCAAGGTCAATTTGCCGTGGGAATCCTCCCAGAAACCCTGGGCCATCAGTGCCGGTGACAGGCTCGCCAGCAAGCCCGTGCACACCACTCCTCCCCTCGTGAAAAGCTCACGCATAACCGTCTCCCGAATGCCGTATTGTGGTTTTTTATGGGCAGTTGCTGCCTGCGACACGCTGGACGGCGCGTCGCATTGCGGCGGACACTAACGGCTCCTCGAACGCCCGGCAACGTTATGCGAGAAGCGCATCAGGCTATGCGCAAAGCCCTCAAACCACAGGAAAATCACGGTGAATCTCAAGCAGCTCGAAGCCTTCAAGGCGATCATGTCCACCGGTTCGACCATCGGTGCGGCGACCCGCATGGGCCTGTCGCAATCCGCGGTCAGCCGGTTGTTGAGCCAGCTGGAAGAGGCATTGGGTTTCGCGTTGTTCCTGCGCAAAAAGGGCCGCTTGATGGCGACCCCGGAGGCTGAAGAACTGCTCGCCGAAGTGGCCGGCCTGGTCGACGGCATGCAGCGTATCCAGCGCCTGGCAGATGAGATGCGCGTGGGCCGTTCGCGCAAGAGCCTGATCAAGGTCGGGGTGCCCACCAGCATGACCCAGGAGCTGCTGCCGCGGATCGTCGCCGAGTTTCTCAAGGGCCGGGAAGACATCGTCGTCGAGCTGCTGACCGGTTCCTACGACATGATCGAACGGGCCGTGCTCGACCGTTCCGCCGACCTCGGTTTTGTGCGCTTGCCTACCGAGATTCCCGACTTCGAGATTGAACCGGTGCTGGAAACCGAAGGCGTGTGCGTGATGCCCGCTGACCATCCGCTGACCCGCCACGCCTGCATCGAAGTGCAACACTTGCGGGACGTGCCGCTGGTAATGCTGGGCCGGCAACGGGCCCTGCGGGCGGAGTTGAACCAGGTGTTTCGCGCAGCCAACCTGACGCCACAGGTGCGGGTGGAAGTGCACTCGGTGGGCGCCGCGTGCAGCTTTGTCGCCGAAGGGCTGGGGGTGTCGATCGTCAATGGTTTGCTGGCCAGCCACTTCATGCATTTGCCGATTGTGGTCCGCCCGTTTCGACCGGCATTGCCCTATGCATTCGGCCTGGCGTTTCGCGCGGATGAACCCAGGTCCAAGGTGGTGACGGCGTTTGCCGAGCACCTCAAGCACCGCCTGGCCGCACAAAACGCATAGCCCAACCCAGCCCGCGCATAACGTTGTCGCCGCTAAAACTTTGCCCTAGTGTCCGCTCCACAAGTGTCACCCGACACAACAATAACAGCGCACACCGGGGCAACCAGCATGACCGAACCGCAGATCGTCCGTACCCACTCGCCCACTGATACGCCGGTGGAAAAACCCGCGCAGCGCAAGCAGATCAACCCGGCCCTCATTCTGCTGAGCATCGTGCTGCTGGCTGTCGCCTTCACCTACGCGGTGAACTCGGGCAAGTTCCAGCGCCAGAACGGCCTGGTGGTTCCGGGCTCCTATCAGGTGCTGGAAAAGCACGACTCCCTGGGCCAACTGTTCTCCCTCGAACCGCGCAAGGCCAGCGATACGGTCGCTCGGCCGGTATCGTTGGTCGAGGGCTTCATGGCCATTCCCCAAGGCATCGAAAAACGCGCCGCGCTGATTTTCATGGTGCTGTTCATCGGTGGGATGTTCGGCGTGTTGAACAAGGCCGGTGTGATTGATGCCGGTCTCGAACGCCTGCTGGGGTTGACCCGGGGCAATATCTACGTGCTGGTGCCCAGCCTGATGCTGGTGTTTTCCGCCGGCAGCACCTTCATGGGCCTGGCCAAGGAATTCATCCTGATCGTGCCGTTGATGGTGGCCATGGCCAACCGCTTGGGGCTGTCGAACCTGATCGGCCTGGCCATCGTGGCCATCTCGGTGAAGATCGGCTACCTGGCCTCCATCTCCAACCCGGTGGCGCTGTCCGTGGCGCAGCCGATGGTGGGGCTGCCGATTTTCAGCGGCCTGAGCATGCGCGTCCTGGCCTACTGCACGTTCCTGCTGGTGGGCATCGCGTTCGTACTGTGGAGTATCCGCAAGCACGGGTTTGATGCCAGCGCGCAGATCACCTTCGAACGCAAACCGCTGCCCCTGCGCCACCTGCTGAACCTGATCGTGCTGGGGGCCGGCATTGGTTTCCTGGTGTACGCCTCGAACCGCTGGGAGTGGAAATACCACGAGCTGTCGGCGTTCTACCTGCTGCTGACCGTGGCGTTCAGCGTAATCGCCGGCCTGGGTGCCAGCACCGCCGCCAGCGCCTTTGTCGACGGCATGAAAAAGGTGCTGATCGCCGGTGTGTTGATCGGCCTGGCGACCGCCGTGGAAATCATCCTCAGCACCGGCCAGGTGCTCGACACCATCGTCAACAGCCTCGCCAATCTGGTGGGTGATCATGGCCCGGTGGTCTCTGCCTACGGCATGTTCTTCGCACAACTGGGGCTGGATGTACTGATCCCGTCCACCTCGGGGCAGGCGGCGGTGACCATGCCGATCTTCGGGCCGCTGGGACAGCTCTCCGGCGTCAGCCCGCAAACCACGGTGTTCGCGTTTTTGATGGGCAACGGCCTGACCAACATGATCACCCCGACCTCCAGCGGCCTGTTGGTATTGCTGGCCACCGCCAACGTCGGCTGGGGCCAGTGGGCACGCTACATCCTGCCGCTGTTTCTGATCTATGCGGTGCTGGCGATGGTGTTGTTGGCCATTGCCGTAGGCACCGGGTACTGAACCCATGAGTGTTTTTCCCATGCAGACGTTGCACAACCAGATGATCGCCATGCGCGACGGCATCCACCTGGCCACCGATATCTACTTGCCCCACGGTCCAGGCCCTTTTCCGGTGGTGATCGAACGCACCCCGTACGACAAGAGCAAACCATCGCGCTCGGAAATCCAGCTCGACGGCCAGCATATTTCCCGCGAGCAAATGGCCGCGCGGTTCACGGCCCAGGGCTTTGTCGCGATCTTCCAGGATTGCCGCGGGCGCTATGCCTCCGAAGGCGTGTTCACCAAATACACCGCAGAGGGCGAAGACGGTTGCGACACCCTGGCATGGATCGTCGAGCAGCCGTGGTGCAACGGCAAGATTGGCAGCATGGGCCTGTCCTACGCCGCCCACACGCAACTGGCGATGGCCTGCCTGCATCCGCCGGGCCTCGCCAGCATGGTGCTGGACAGCGGCGGCTTCGCCAACGCCTACCAATGCGGGATTCGCCAGGGCGGCGCGCTGGAGCTCAAGCAGGCCACCTGGGCGTTTCGCCAGGCCAAGGAAAGCCCGGCGGCACTGGCGGATCCGAAGATCCTCGAAGCCCTCGAACAGGAAGACATCCACCAGTGGTTCAAGCGCATGCCGTGGCACGCCGGGCAATCGCCCCTGCGGCATGTGCCGGAGTACGAAGCCTATCTGCTGGAGCAGTGGGCCCAGGGCGACTTCGGCCCGTACTGGCAAGCGCCGGGCATCTACGCCGAGGGGCATTACCACGATCTGCCGGATATCCCGGTGCTGTTCATGTCCAGTTGGTACGACGCCTATGTCAGTTCGACCCTCGCCAACTACGCGGCGTTTTGCGCCGGCAGTACGGCGCAGCATCAGTTGATCATGGGCCCCTGGCTGCATGGTGATCGCAATATCACTCACAGTGGCGATGCGCAATTTGGTGCGCCAGCGGCTTTCGACGGGCAGGTGGCGAAAGACTGGCTGAGCTGCCGCCTGGACTGGTTTGAACGCACCCTCAAGGGTTCGCCGCTGCCCGCCCCCGCGGCGGTGAAGGTGTTCTTGATGGGCGGTGGCACCGGTGAGCGCGATCAACAGGGGCGCTTGCAACATGGCGGGCACTGGATCGACAGTCATCAATGGCCGCTACCGGATAGCCGGCAACTCACCCTGCACCTCACCGCACAACGCCAACTGCAACCTGAACCGCCGACCACCGAGGGCCAGCTCAGCTACTGCGCCGACCCGGCCGATCCGGTGCCGACCATCGGTGGCGCCCTGACCTCCGGCGCGCCGATTTTTGTCGGCGGCGCTTTCGACCAACGCGAGCGGGCGGACTTCTTCGGTACCCGTGGCGACCAGCGCCCCCTGGCCGAGCGCAGCGATGTCTTAAGCTTCCAGACCGAGCCACTCAGCCACGACCTGATCGTCGCAGGCCCGCTGCGCGTGGAACTGTGGATCGACAGCGATGCGCCCGACACCGACTTCACCGCCAAACTGGTCGACGTCTACCCGGACGGCTACGCCATGAACATCACCGACGGCATCCTGCGGGCCCGCTACCGAAACACCTGGGAGCACCCCACCCTGCTGACCCCGGGTGAGCGGGTCAAGGTGGTGATCGAACCCTTCGCCACCTGCAATCTGTTCCAGCGCGGCCACCGGTTGCGCCTCGACATCGCCAGCAGCAACTTCCCGCGCTTTGACGTCAACCCCAACAGCGGCGAAGCACCCGGCCAGGCAGAACATCCCAGGGTGGCGCGCAACACGCTACACCTGAGTACCGATTGCCCGTCACGCCTGATACTGACCGTGGTCGAGGCCTTGAGTAACTAACTACCGCCATCCACACGCCGAGACTGCGCACCCTCAGGGACCATTGACTCCCTGAGGACCGGCCATGCCCGCCCAGCCCCCGAACACATCACCACTTACCCCGGAACAACTGAACGGCTACCTGCTGCAAATCGGTCATCGTCTACAGATTTTCCCCAACGGCCACGCACCGGCAGCGCAGTCTTCTACCGAGTTGCTGGAGGTGCAGGCATTGCACACCGCCCTGGCAGAAGAAAGCCGCTGGAGCCTGCAGAACGCACAAGTGCATTACACCGTCCCCGGCGACTGGGTGATCCAGGGCGAGCCCGGCCGGTTGAACCGCACGCGCATCAGCCAGGCATTGCACAAGAAGCTGGCCGCCCTGGAAATCGAAAGGCGTCCCAACGGCCATTTACGCAAGAACTGGATACTCGACAGCCATCAGCCGATGCTGGAGGCCGAGGCCAGGCTGAAGGTCAAGGATCGCCTGCTCAGCCCTGCCGACCAGCTGCTGGTGACGAATATCGTCAGCGGCCCCGAGCTGCGCCCGGGTATCCATCGCCTGACGTTTCGCTACCGCCAGCAGGCCATCGAGTTCGCCGGGGTGTTCATACTCACCCGCAGCCAAACACCGGTAACCCACCTGGAGATCGAGGACGGCGATGTGTTGCTGTTCACCCCTTCCAGAGGCCTGGAGGCTTTCACCTCACTCAAACACCTGGATCGCACGTTGCAAGAGCGCATGAAGCAGGCGGCCTGGCGCCAGGAGCTGCTGCAACACTTGCCGCGCCGTTACCAGCACTTGCGCGCGGCAAGTATCTGGCCGCTGGTGCCAGAGCCTATCGACAGCCTCCCGCTGAACGAACACACCTACAATGCCCTGCAGGACAAACAACATCAGGACATCGCGTTTGCCCTTGGCCTGGACGGCCACCCCGCGCCGACAGACGTCGCCAGAATGACCCTCGAACTGGACCAGGCGCTGCGCTGCTCGCCTTGGGACTTGTCCTCGCGCCTGGAACTGCGCGCGCAACAGTTACTGGAAAAACTGCTCCACGAATCCGCCCCCGACTGGTACCGCAGCGCCAATGAGGCCCAGCGCAAAACCCTCGCCGAGCACCTGCGCACCTATGAACACCTCAGCCTGCAAGTGCTGGCGCTGCTCGGCCCGGCCGCCTCGCCGGAGGCCATGGCGCGCCTGCAATTGCTTGAGCACCTGGACGACGACCTGGATATCCAGGGCCTGATCCCCGAGCAACTGCAGATCAGCACCGAGCGCACCCTTAAGTCGGGCAACTCGTACAACCAGCACAACAACCTGGTGCAACTGGCGGTACGTGGCTTGCACCGTGGCGATGAACACGCCGGTTCCGAGTTTCTCGAGCACACCCAACTGACCTACGCCCAGCAGCCATTGCCGCCCGAGTTCCAGGACGTCACCCCGGCTTACCTCGCCGAGCTGCTGGCCAAGGTTCAACCAAGCCTGACCTTCGCCGAAGAACAAAAGCGCGCCCACAGTTTGCCCGCCGTACAGGAAGCCATGCAGCAGATGCTCGACAGCCGCCTGCACGCGCTGGCCTACAGTGCATCGTTGCAAAACCATATCAGCGCGGACGACTACGCACTGCTGCAAACCCTGAGTGAAGGCCCCTCGCCCACACTCACTGCCTGCTGCCTGTTCCTGCACAAGGCTCCGCTCAAGGACCTGTGGGTGCTGCGCCAGACCGATGCAACGGGCGCGGTCAAACGCTTGCTGCTGTGCACGCCTCACGCGCCACGCGCCGAACAGTTCCAGGCCTTTGGCAGCGAGCGGGAATTGCAGGCGCATATCCTCGGCTGGAGCCAGGAGATAGCGTCCGCTCCAGGTTCTCGCAGCATGAAAGACTACCTGCTTGAACAGTTGGTCAGCCGGATCCGGCCCAAATACAGCGCGATGCTTTCCGCCCTGGGTTTTACCCCGGCCAGCCTTGAGTATTTGATGATCAGTTTCGGCGCGCCCTCCACCTACGAGGCCTGCCTGGTGGAAATGAGCACCACGACGCTGGCCATGCAGGCCGATGAATACCTGTATCAGATGCCCAAGTGGCTGAGCCAGGCATCGGCAGCCGACCGACAGAAACTCGCCGATCTCAAGGAACAGGCACTGGGCGCGGCACAGGCCTACGCCGCAAGCCCGGGTAGCCCACAACAGTTTCCCGACTTCGACAGTTACTTGCACAAGGCGGCAAAAGCCGCCCTCAACCAACTGCTCGGCAACCCGATCCCGGCGGTAGACCCAAACCTCGTGGGCGTGATCACCCCGCGCGAACGCGTCAGCTACACCACGCTGTACCGCAACGGCTACGACGCCAGCCTGGGCTTTATCAACCCCGACGCCAGTACCACCGCGCAGTTCAAGGGACCGCCCGGCGTCGACCTGAGTCGACTCACCGCGCAAACGGTGAGCAACTCGGTCAGAGGCACCTGGATCGGTGATCGCTATGTCGCCGAGGTCGAGAAAACCCTGCTGGACCCGCAAGGCCCCCACTATGCATGGCGCCGCAATATGGCCCTGGAGGTTGCCCAACTGCACATGCACGTCGCTGCGCTTGAGTGCTGCCTGCAAGGCTGCCTGGCAACAAGCGACCTGGCCTGGCTGGAAAAAAGCATCGACAGCCTGGCCGATAACAGCGATGCCATGCGCAATCGGTATCGGCTCTATCCCCTGCACATCAGCGGGCAAGTGATCGATGGCTGCTACCTGTTCCACCACGCCAACGACCTGCCCCTGCTCTACACCCCGCACGTACCGGATGGCATCGCCTTCAGGCCGCAACGGGAATTCAACGAACGCCTGAAAAACCTTGAAGGCATGGACACCTACTACATCAGCCGGGTCGCCAGCGTTGAGCGCGCGGCGTTGAGCGCGCGGCGTTCGAGCCGAGGTTGCATGCGTTGGTGGCCGGCCTGCCGGCACAGCTCAAGGGGCTGTATTCCAAGCCGGTGTTCGACGAAGTGCCTCGCACCGCACTGCCGCTGAAGAACCTGCATTACCACACCTACGACAAAAAGCTGCGTCACCGTATCGACGAAGTCAAAAGCACCACCACCGGGCGCTTGCAGATGATCATGGAACTGGTCAGCGTCATCGGCGAAATCACCATTGCCGTGCTGACCGCGCCCTTCCCGGCACTGAGCCTGGCCTTGGGCGGCTTGCTGGTGTTCAAGGATTCGATGCTCGCCCTGCATGCCTACAGCCGCAACGACACCGCCGCCGCGCTGGGACACTATCTGGGTGCGCTGCTCAATGCCGGCGGGACGTTGTTGACCGACCTGCGGCCCCTGCTGTTCGCCCCCGTCAAGCTCGCCCGTCCGCCGTTGCGCCATATTGCCCGGGTGACCAAGGACCAACAGGCCATGAGCTTGATCAAGCAACTGCAACCGCAACCCCCATTGCCCCAGGGCATGCAGCCCGTGCTGTTTGCCGGCGACAGCCTGTGGGCCTCGCACACCCCGGACAGCCTGGGGCGATTCCTGTTGTTTCGCTACGACAACACCAGCGGGCAATTGCGCTCCACCGGCAAGCTGGTGAACCAGACGGTGGACGGCCAGTGGCAGCGCTCCGGTGTCATCGGTGGCATGCCTGGCCCTGAAAGACTCGGCCAGCCCTATGAGTTGTCGGAAAAGTTTCGTCGCGACGTATCGGCTGTCATCGCCCCCGAGGACCGGTCGGCGCTGTTCCTGCAAATCGCCTACCTGGATCGAGACCTCAATACCCACAGCATCTGGATCTCGCGTCGGCAACTCGCCCCGGCACTCAAACAGCACCTGGACAATGTCAGGGCCCTGACGGATGACGCCGACGCGTTTTTTGCACGGTTGCCCGCCGTGGTTCCCCGGGCCGAAACCCTGAACCCGGCGCCAGACATTGCCCTGCGTGACTTGCTCAAGCTGCTGATCGATGACGCGCACCACCTGGTAGTGGGCGAGGCACCGTTTTCCACCGCAGCTAAACAGGTGCTGATCGAAAACATGCAATACCTGCGCGAACTGAAAGTCACGGTTCTCTATATCGAGCCGCTGTGGCGCGACATTCATCACCTGAAAACCCATTCACGGTTTTCCAGTGGTCTCTCCAAACGGGCCGAGGGCCAGCTCAAATCCATCGACAAGGAAAATTACCGCGACCCCGACGGGTTGCACGGCCACTGGATGCTGGTAAACACCGCGCAACAGCACGGGATTGAGGTTCGGCCGTTGAACGCCTCAAGCTCCTACGACCTGGAAAACACCCTGTGCCTGTTTGATTCACGTCCGGCCCCGATTCGCTCCAACCGGCTGACCAACTTTTACTCCCACACCCTCATCAACGACGACCAGGCGAAAAAACCGGGCGAACGCTGGATAGCGTTGGTTGATCAAAAACGCATGAGCACCTATCGCGGCACGCCGGGCCTGGCCGACCTGCAAAAGAGCATTGCCCTGCGGGTCGACGACGCCTTCGACCAACCCACCCGAGTCATCGCGGATGTGGCCGGCGGCATTCCCGGCGATGCCCTGGCCAAGGGCGACCTGAAGCTGTCGTTGCACACGGCACGCCAACCGGCGCCGCACCCGGGCCCCTCGGTGGAGCGCTCACATGCGCTACGGCCAACGCGCCCTCTGCCTGTTGAGGCGCCGCGCCACTTCACTACCTTTGACCTCCCCCATGAACACCTGGGCCTGATCAGCGAGGAAATCACCTTGCCGATAGGCACGCGTGAAGCGCTCTTCGCCACCGCCTACAGGGAGACCGCCAGCAGCCGTCGCGCAGCGCAAACCACCTTCGACCAGACCCGCAAAAAACTTCAGGATCAGGCCCAGGCGTTTTTTACCGAACACACACCGCCTGCTCGGGGAGCACTGCCTGTGGTCGACCCGGCCCTGGATGAGGCGAAGTTTATCGACCAACTGCTGGGCACCGCCGATGGCCTGGTAGTCGGCGAAGCCCACGCCGGTACGTCGAGCAAAGGCTTCCTCAGCCGGCACATGGAATACCTGAAGGGCCCGCGAGAAGTAAAAACCCTGTACATGGAGCAACTCACCACCGAGCTGCATCAGGCCGACCTGGATATCGTCCACAGCCTGGGCTTTATGCCAGATGAACTGTGGAGCTACCTCAACGCATTGGACAAAGGCCACGGCGTACCGGCCGACAGCCCCTACGGTTTTGTCAGCCTGGTGCAGGTGGCGATGAAGCATAACGTGCGGATCCGCGCACTCGACTGTGTCGCCAGCTTGCGGGTGGACGGCATGCCCGCCTCCAGGACATCAATGTTCAACTACTTTGCGACCCAGGTGATCCGCGCCGATCAGCTTCAACAGCGGCCACACAAGTGGGTCGCACTGGTAGGCGAAACGCACGCCAATACCCATCGCGGCGTGCCGGGCATTGCCGAGCTCAACAACGGCATCAGTCTGCTGCTGGACGATGTGCCTCCCGGCTCGGCCAGCGGCTTTGTGCGTGAGCCCGCCAGCGTCCAGGCGCTGCCGCGCGAGCAGCAATGGCCACTGGTGCGCTACGACTTCAAGAAAAACGTCGAAGTCGCCGGTGCGCCATTGCCGCTACCTGCCACGCCCGCACCACCCCTCAGCCTCGAACAACGCCTGCGGCGCAAAGGCGACTACCTGCTTCAGCGCACCCTGGACGACGGTTTGGAGATGGTCCATAAAAACCGCGACGGCGTACTGGTCCACACCGCGTTGCAGCAGGATGCCAGGGGGCACTTCGTCAATCGCTGGAACCTGGATGACCGCCGTTTCATCAGCAGGGAAGCGTTGATCGACATCATCACCACCAGCAAAAGAATGCGCCAAGTCCACTGACCCTCGCACCGCCCTCTGCATGAGGGCGGTGCGACCGCTCGTCGCTCACGTTCCATAAATCCTGCCCTCACGAAAAAACCGTTTCAGCTCTCGCCAGGGCTGCCGATACCTCCTGACTACCCATCGGCTGGTCGCTACTTCCAGCAACCGGATGTACCCGCAAATCTGTTCCTGGAGGAATGCGATGAATAGTTGGTTCGGCAACATCAGCGTCAATATGAAACTGGGCCTGGGCTTCGGCCTGGTACTGGTCCTCACCTCGATCCTCGCGCTCACCGGCTGGACCAGCCTGGGCGGCCTGATCGACCGCAGCAACTGGATGAGCGACATCACCCAGCTCAACGCTTCGCTGACCAAGTTGCGCATCGTGCGCCTGCAATACATGTTGGCCAACGGCGACGAAGCCGTGGCGCAAAACGTGCAGACCAACCTCGACGGTTTTGTCGCCCAGCAACAGAAGCTGCTGGACAGCTTCAAGAGCCCGGACAACCTCAAGCTGCTCAATGAGCAAAAAGCGATCATCACCGCTTACCAGCAGTCCTTGAACAAAATGCGCGAGGCCTACCGCAACGGTAACGCCGCGCGCCAGGTCATGGGCGACAAGGCTGACATCGCCAATGCGCAGATCAGTGCCCTGGACGCCAGCGTGCGCCAGATGCCCGAGAGCACCGAGCGCTTTGCCCAGTTCGAGGCCGTGACCAGCGCCAAGGAACAGTTCCAGTTGGCCCGCTACGAAGTGCGCGGCTACACCGGCAACGTCAACGCCGAGACTGAAGCCCGCGCTGCCGCGCAGATCGAGAAAGCCATCGACGGTCTGAAAGGCCTGCACGCAGCGTTTGGCGCCAGCCAACAGCCTGCACTGACCGCCCTGGAAACCGCCCTCGGCGCCTATCGCAGCGCGGTGCAGAACTACAAGGCGGCCAACGCCAACATCGTCTCGGCCCGGGCAGAAATGACCACCCAGGGCACCGACATTGTCACCATCAGCGACAAGCTGTACGACATCCAGCTGCAACGCCGCGACGCCGAAAGCGCCCAGGCCCGCAGCCTGCAACTGATCAGCACATTGCTGGCCTTGCTGGTGGGCATCGTGGCTGCGGTGATCATCACCCGCCAGATCACCCGCCCACTGCGCGAGACCCTTGCCGTAGTGGAGCGCATCGCTTCCGGCGACCTGAGCCACAACATCCAGGTGACCCGCCGCGACGAACTCGGCGTGTTGCAGCAAGGCATTCAGCGCATGGGCACCACCCTGCGTGAACTGATCAGCGGCATCCGTGACGGCGTGACCCAGATCGCCAGCGCCGCCGAAGAGCTGTCGGCCGTGACCGAACAGACCAGTGCCGGGGTCAACAGCCAGAAGATCGAGACCGATCAAGTGGCCACCGCCATGCACGAAATGACTGCCACCGTGCAGGAAGTCGCACGCAACGCCGAACAAGCGTCCCAGGCTGCCTCGGCCGCCGACGGTGAAGCCCGTGCCGGTGACAAGGTGGTGGCCGAAGCCATCGCCCAGATCGAACGCCTGGCAGCTGAAGTGGCACGCTCCACCGACGCCATGACGCACCTGCAACAAGAGAGCAACAAGATCGGCAGCGTGATGGACGTGATCAAGGCCGTGGCCGAGCAGACCAACCTGCTGGCGCTCAACGCCGCCATCGAAGCCGCCCGTGCCGGTGAAGCCGGTCGCGGTTTTGCGGTGGTCGCCGATGAGGTGCGCGGCCTGGCCCAGCGCACCCAGAAATCCACCGAAGAAATCGAAGGCCTGGTGGCCGGTTTGCAGAACGGCACCCAGCAAGTGGCCGCCGTGATGAACAACAGCCGCAGCCTCACCGACAGCAGCGTCGAACTGACGCGCAAGGCCGGTGTGTCACTGGAAAACATCACCCGTACGGTGTCGAATATCCAGTCGATGAACCAGCAGATCGCCGCAGCCGCCGAGCAGCAGAGTGCCGTGGCGGAAGAGATCAGCCGCAGTATCGTGAATGTGCGGGACGTGTCGGAGCAGACGGCAGCGGCCAGTGACGAGACGGCCAAGTCAAGTGTGGAACTGGCGCGTTTGGGCGGGCAGTTGCAGCAGATGGTCAGCCATTTCCGGGTGTAGATCCCAGGCACAAAAAAGCCGCCCCGGTCGAAACCGGGGCGGCCCACTTCTCAGACCTTAACGGTCATCAAAGCTGTCCCGCAGGAATTTCCACACGTGATAAACACGCAGGGAGTTCACTACGAGGTCCCACGTACGTCGTGCAAACTTGGACATACTCGGCCCTCCATCAGTTGGGCCTACCTCCAGCGCACTTACCGGAACACGTGAGCCTTCGGACGCAGGTCAATGCTTCCAGTGAGGCGGCCGGGCTTTGGTTCCTCCCGCATGAATCCGGCACGGATTACTAGCCCGTGGCGTTCGGTCCATAAATTCGCGCGCGTACCCAGCCCACCTACAAACGACATACACAGAACGGGGGCGATACTAACGAACATCCCGCTCAAAGGTGTGACCTGGGAGAACTAATCCACCGGTAACGCTCCAAGAATTTATTGCCAGTTTTTGCAGTCGTCCTTAAATAGCGTAGATCTCAAAGAACTGAAAACACCGAGTGTCACCAGGCCTTGCGTGATGCCTGAACCGACAGTAGTATCCGGTCAGCAGGTCAATGCTTCCGGTGAGGCGCAACCCCAGCCGCGAACTGGGATTGCAATAAAAAACCGCCCTACTAAGGCGGTTTTTTATTGCCTGCGATTTATGCGCGCAGCCTCAGCTGCTGACTTCTTCAACAAACACCAACCGGTTCCCCGACGGGTCCCTGATGCTCATCTCGCGGCTGCCCCACGGCGTGTCTTCAATACCGGGCTTGGCGTTGCGGTAATGCTTGGCCAGCAACTGTTGCTGGTACGCTTCCAGCCCTTGGGCCTGAATCCGCACCGCCGCACCCGGCGTGCAGTCGCCATGGTGCTCGGACAAGTGCAGCACGCAGTCCCCCAGCGACACCTGCAGGTACAGCGGAAAGTTGTCTTCAAACCGGTGCTGCCAATCGACCTTGAACCCCAGGAAATCGACGTAGAACTCCAACGTTTTGGCCTCGTCGAAACTGCGCAAGATGGGGGTGACTTTTCCTAAGTGCATGGCGATTGCTCCGTATTTGAGAGCGGCCACTATACGGCCGCAAACCCCTTACGCAAATCCCCGCTGCGCGCCAGGAATCGTCCGGGACGCTGCCCGTTGGCTTGACCGTCTCTGTAGCTAAGCACGCCATTGACCCACACACCGTCAATCCCTTCCGCCGCGCGCTGCGGCTCTTTGAAGTCCGCCACATCCCGCACCCGCAACGGATCAAACAGCACCAGGTCGGCCCAGTGTCCTTCACGGATTTCACCGCGCTCGGCCAAGCCAAAGCGCGCTGCCGACAAGCCAGTCATCTTGTGCACGGCGGTGTGCAGCGGGAACAAGCCAAGGTCCCGGCTGAAATGCCCCAATACCCGGGGAAACGCGCCCCACAGACGTGGATGAGGAAACGGATCTTCCGGCAAACCATCCGAGCCAATCATCGACAGCGGATGTGCCAGGATGCGCTGCACGTCGGTCTCGTCCATGCCGTAATACACCGCCCCGGCGGGTTGCAGGCGGCGGGCGGCGTCCATCAGCGGCACCGCCCACTCGGCGGCGATATCCTGCAGATCCCGCCCGCCCATTTCCGGATGCGGCCCAGACCAGGTGATGGTGATGCGAAACGCATCGGTGACTTGCTTGAGGTCCAGGGTCGAAGAGCTGGCCGCATACGGGTAGCAATCGCAGCCCACCGGGTGGGTCTTCGCCGCGTGTTCCAGCGAGGCCAACAACTGCGGACTACGCCCCCAGTTACCGGCCCCCGCGCACTTGAGGTGGGAAATGATCACCGGCGCCTTGGCATGCCGGCCGATCAGAAAAGCCTCGTCCATCGCCTCCAGCACCGGTTCGAATTCGCTGCGCAAATGGGTGGTGTACACCGCGCCATAAGCCGTCAGTTCTTCACTCAACTGCAGCACTTCATCGGTCTCGGCGTTGAAGGCGCTGGCGTATGCAAGCCCGGTGGATAAACCCAGGGCACCGTCCGCCAGACTCTCCTGCAACTGCACGCGCATCGCGGTGATTTCACCCGGCGTGGCGGTACGGTGCAGGTCGTCCATATGGTTGCTGCGCAGCGCGGTGTGGCCGATCAGCGCCGCCACATTGACGGCCGGGTGGGCGTTTTCCACCGCCGCGCGGTAATCGCTGAACCGTGGGTAGGCAAAGGCCTCAGCGGTGCCCAGCAGGTTCATCGGGTCCGGCGGATCAGCCTGCAAGCTCACGGGCGAGGCGCTGATGCCGCAGTTGCCGACAATCACCGTGGTCACGCCCTGGCTCAGCTTGGGCAGCATCTGCGGGTGACGGATCACCACCGTGTCGTCGTGGGTGTGCACGTCGATAAACCCCGGCGCCAATACGCGCCCGGCAGCGTCGATTTCATGCTCGGCGCTGTCCCGGGACAGGTCGCCGATCTTCTCGATACGGCCCTCGTGCACTGCCACATCGGCGACATAGCCGGGGGTGTTGCTGCCATCAATGATCAGCGCCTGGCGGATCAGCGTGTGGTACTTCATCTCAATCTCCAAGCGGCAGGCTGTCAGGGCCGCCGCGATAATCGTCCAGGGCCAGCTTGATCCGTCGCAGGCGTTCCTGGTTGTCGTCCGGCATGGCCAAGGCCAGCTCGGTGGCGAGCACATCGATGGCCAACAGCATTCCGTAGCGCGCCGCCGTTGGCTTGTAGATAAAACTGGTTTCGGCCGGTTGCAGCGGCAGCAGCACGTCGGCCAACTGCGCCAGCGGTGAATCCGGCAGGGTGATGGCGATGATTTTTGCGCCGTAGTTGCGTGCCAGCGCCACCACGCCCAATACCTCCGGGGTGATGCCGGTCAGCGAGCAGACGATCAGCGCATGCTCCGGGCCCAGGGTGGCGGCGGTCACGCGCATCATCACCGGGTCGTGGCAGGCGTTGATCGCGTAGCCCAGGCGCACCAGGCGCACTTGCAACTCGTCGCTGCACAGGCTCGACGGCCCGCCCATGCCGAACGCGTGGATCATCCGCGCATTGCCCAGCAGGCTCACGGCGTCGACAAAGCTGCGCTGGTTGAAACCGGACAGGTGCCGGCGCAACGTCGCCTCGATATCGCTGAGAATCTGCCGGTGGAACGCCGACTGCTCCGGCAGGCCCGCCGGGTCGAGGAAACGGCTGCCGACACCGCTGGCCTGGGCCAGTTGCAGGCGCAGGTCACGCAGGTCGCGGCAGCCGACGCTGCGGGCAAAACGCGACAAGGTGGCGGTGCTGACCTCGGCCCGTTGGGACAATTCTTCCAGGCTGGCGGACGCTGCAAAGCCGACATCATCGAGCATCAGCCTGGCGATACGCCCTTCGCCGGCGCTGAAGGAATCCTGGCGGGCGCGGATCTGGTAGAGGATGTCCATCGGTTCGGCTCCGGGTTACAAGATGCAGGACAAACCATAAGTCAGACCGAAGGCGACCACCGAAATCAGGGTCTCCAGCACGGTCCAGGTCTTGAAGGTCTGGATCACCGTCATATTGAAGTATTCCTTGATCAGCCAGAAGCCGCCGTCGTTCACGTGGGAAAAGATTACCGAACCCGCGCCGGTGGCCAGCACCAGCAATTCCGGGTGTGGATAACCCAGGCCCATCGCAACCGGTGCGACCACGCCTGAGGCCGTGGTCATGGCCACGGTGGCCGAGCCGGTGGCGATGCGCATCAGCGCGGCGAACAGCCAGCCCATCACCAAAGGCGACAGGTTGAAGGCGTGGGCCAGGCCGAGGATTTCATTGGTGACCCCGGCGTCCACCAGAATCCGGTTCAAACCACCGCCCGCGCCCACCAGCAAGGTGATGCTGGCCGTTGGTGCCAGGCATTCGTTGGTGAACTTGAGGATCGATTCGCGGTTGAAACCCTGGGCCAGGCCGAGGGTCCAGAAGCTCACCAGGGTCGCCACCAGCAGCGCAATCACCGAGTTACCGATAAACAACAGGAACTGGTTAAAGGCGGTGCCCGGTGTGGAAATCAGGTTGGCCCAGCCGCCGATCATCATCAGCACCACCGGTAACAGGATGGTGCCCATGGTCAGGGCGAAACTCGGCAGGCGGGTGCGCGGCTCGCGGTCGATGAACTGGCGTTCCAGCGGGTTTTCCGCCGGCAGGTGAATGTGCGGCACGATAAATTTGGCGTACAGCGGGCCGGCAATGATCGCGGTGGGTATGCCGATCAAAATTGCATACAGCACCGTCTGCCCGACCGAGGCGTTATAGGCCAGCACCGCCATCATCGCCGCCGGATGCGGCGGCACCAGCGCATGCACCACCGACAAGCCGGCCACCATCGGCAGGCCGACCATCAGGATCGACACGCCCACCCGCCGCGCCACGGTAAACGCGATCGGCACCAGCAACACAAAACCGACCTCGAAAAACAGCGGCAGCCCCACCAGGAACGCGATACACACCATTGCCCAGTGCGCGTTACGCTCGCCGAACCGGTTGATCAGCGTGCGCGCCACCTGCTCGGCGCCACCGGACTCGGCCATCATCTTGCCGAGCATGGTGCCCAGCGCGACCACCAGCGCAATATGCCCCAGCGTCTTGCCGACGCCCGCCTCGTAGGAGCCCATGATCGTGTCCGCCGGCATCCCGGCCAACAGCGCCAGGCCGATAGACACCAGGGTGATAACGATAAACGGGTTGAGCCGGTAACGCGCGATCAATACGATCAATGCAATGATGGCGATGGCGGCGTAGATCAACAGCCAATACCCCGGTGATGCGGCCATGCGGTACTCCTCGGAAAGGGTCACGTCGAATAGGTTGTGAAAGTCATAAATCATTACCTAGGTGTATTTTCAATTTTTATGAAAGTAATTTTCGCCCACAGACAAGCCCTGTCGCGCAGGGATATGCCCAGGGTCAGTGGATGAAAATTCGGGGGGCGTTCTTACATGAAGATCGCCGGGGCTGGAAACTCAACTGCGCAGGCCGAGTCTTAGACTGCACACCGACTCATGACCAGGAAAACCCAGAATGAATCGTAACGCCCTGCTTGTTCCTTTCGCCGCCGGCGCACTGTTGCTGGCCTTGTGCGGCACGGCCTCGGCCGATGAGAACCCGGCACTGAAAAAATGCATGGACGGCGCCAACACCACCGCCGACATGGTCGATTGCAACGCCAAGGAAACCAAGGTGCAGGACGCGCGCCTGAATACCGCCTACAAAACCGCGATGACCGCGATGGAAGGCAACCGCAAGCAGCAATTGCAGGACGTCCAGCGCCAGTGGCTCAAGTTTCGCGATGCCAATTGCGGCTTCATCGGCTCGGCCACCGGCGGCACCATTGATCAGGTCAACGGCTCCGGCTGCGTGTTGGACATGACCCAGACCCGCGCCCAGGAATTGGAAAACCTGGTCGGACCATGATCGTTCCCACGCTCTGCGTGGGAATGCATCTTGTGACGCTCCGCGTCACGATTTTAAGAGCGGACGCGGAGCGTCCAAAGCGGCGTTCCCACGCAGAGCGTGGGAACGATCATCGCACTTCAACAACGGTCAGTCGTGCTGCACCCGGGCGCGCTTGAGCAGTTTGCGGCAGCGCTCGGACAGGTGCAGCACCCGCAAATGCTTGCCGGCCTTGGTGTAGCGCTCGCGCAGGGTCATCAACGCAGCAATCGCTGAATAGTCGACGAAGCTCAAGTGACGGCAATCCAGCGTCACCTGGGCCGGGTCGTTGGCCGGATCGAAGCGATTCAAAAACGGCGTGGTCGAGGCAAAAAACAGCGTGCCGTGCATCCGATAGAGTTTGCTGCCGTCCGCTTCCATGTGCTCATCCGCGTACAGCTCGCGCGCTTGCTGCCAGGCGAAGTTCAGCGCCGCAATCACAATCCCGCACAGCACCGCCGTCGCCAGGTCGGTGAACACGGTAATCACCGTCACCGCCATGATCACCAGCACGTCGTTGAGCGGCACCTTGTTGATCACCCGCAACGAAGCCCAGGCAAACGTCTGCTGGGACACCACAAACATCACCCCCACCAGCGCCGCCAGCGGAATGCGCTCGATCAGCGGTGACAGAAACAGAATGAACAGCAGGATCATCACCCCGGCAAATACCCCGGAGAAGCGCCCGCGCCCACCGGAGCTGAGGTTGATCACGGTTTGCCCGATCATCGCGCAGCCGCCCATGCCGCCGAACAGGCCCGAGACCATGTTGGCGGCACCCAAGGCCACGCTTTCGCGGTCCGGGTAGCCGCGGGTTTCGGTGATTTCGTCGGTGAGGTTGAGGGTCAGCAGGGTTTCCAGCAGGCCGACCATGGCCATCAGGATCGCGTAGGGCGCGATGATGTGCAGGGTTTCGAGGGTCCAGGGAATCTGTGGCAGCGCGAAGGTCGGCAGGCCGCCGGCGATGTGGGCCATGTCGCCCAGGGTGCGGGTCGGCAGGCCGAGCATGTACACCGCCAGGCCTACGCCGAGGATCGCCACCAGGGCTGGTGGTACGGCGCGGGTCAGGCGCGGCAGCAGGTAGACGATGGCCATGGTGGCCGCGACCAGCCCGGTCATTACGTACAGCGGCGTGCCGCTGAGCCAGGTGTCACCGCTCTTGAAATGCTCCAGCTGCGCCAGGGCAATGATGATCGCCAGGCCGTTGACGAACCCGAGCATCACCGGGTGCGGCACCATGCGCACCAGCTTGCCCAGGCGCAACAGGCCGAAGGCGACCATGATCAACCCGCCCAGTAATACCGTGGCCAACAGATACTGCACGCCGTGCTGCACCACCAGCGCGACGATCACCACCGCCATCGAGCCGGCGGCCCCGGAGACCATGCCAGGCCGGCCGCCGAACAGCGCGGTGAGGGTGCAGATGATGAATGCGCCGTAGAGGCCCATTAGCGGGTTGAGATGAGCCACCAGGGCAAAGGCGATGCATTCGGGCAGCAAGGCAAAAGACGTGGTGAGTCCGGCCAGGGCGTCGGCGCGCAGACGGGTGAGGTTCATTGAAGTACCGGGGAGTTGCGGGGGATAAGGCTGGGGATGGTACGGAATTGGGCGGGGT